>NZ_VISU01000010.1:0-235305 GCF_007827625.1 Micromonospora sp. CNZ297
ATGGAAACGGTTGGCTCGACACCACCGGACCTACCGAGGGCCTTCCCTCACCTCAACCCGACACGCCGCCACACCCCAAATCTCAAACACTCACTTAACGCCTGCGCCCGGCGCGCCGCGAGCGGCGCCCGACGCGAGCGGTGCCCGACGCGAGCGGTGCCCGACGCGAGCGGTGCCCGACGCGAGCGGTGCCCGACGCGAGCGGTGCCCGACGCGAGCGGTGCCCGACGCGCGGGCGCCTGGCGCGCGGCGCCTGACGCGGCGGCGTCGCCTAGAAGTCGCCGCCGCCGAAGTCACCACCGAAGTCCCCGCCGCCGAAGCCACCGAAGTCGCCGCCGCCGTAGTCGCCGCCGCCGCCGAAGTCGCCACCGCCGCCCGTGTCGCCGCCGCCCATGTCGCCGCCCTGGTCGCCGAAGTCCTGGCCGTCGCCGAAGCCCTCCTGGTAGCCGGCGTCGTACCCGGGGTCGGCGAACGCGGGTGAGAACAGCGCGTCCGCGATCAGGAGACCGCCGACCACACCGACGCCTGCGCCGAGCGCGGTCTTCCACCACGGCGTGGAGTACCAGCCGGCCGGCACCGGCCGCCCCTGGAACCGGCCACCCGGGTAGTAGTAGGGCGTCGCGTTCCCCGGCTGCGGGCCGGCCCGGAACGTCTGCCCCTGCACGTCGACCTGGCGCTCCTTGGTGAGCGCGCCGGCGCCCTGGGCAGCGGCGAGCGGCGGCAGCTCCGGGCCCGGGTCGATGCCCATCGCGGTCCGCGCCGCCCGGATGTACGCAAGCCCTTCCAGCGCGGTCTCCCGGGCCAGCCCGAACTGGCGCGGCGTGGTCGCCTGCTCCAGCTGCGAACCGGCCGCGTTGTACCGCTCACCGGCGTCGGCGAGCGCCTGCCGGACCGCCGGGGCGTCGCCGTGCAGGTTCATCAGCTGGCCGCCGAGCCGCTCGTACCAGCGCTGCGCCTCGGCGCGGGCGTCGGCCAGCTCGTTCGCCCGGCGCGATCTGCTCCCCCTCTGCCAGAACACGAACGCACCTCCGAGCAGCAGGATCAGGACCAGCCACAACGCGAACTCCATGACTCGAACGTACCCACCGGGCGCTCGTCGTACCCGTTTGGCAAGCTCTTGGCCATGAGCTTTGCGACGCTGGCCGTGGTGGTGCTCTGCCTCGCCGCGGGCGGCGCGGTGGGCTGGCTGGCCGCGCGGGCGCGCGCGGCGGCCGACATCGCCCGCCTGGAGGCGACACTCGCCGCCACCCAGGCCGGCGAGGGCCGGCTGGAGCAGTCCATGCGGGCGCTCAGCTACGAGGCGACAGCGCAGTCCCAGGAGGCGGTGGCCCGCGCGGTCGCGCCGCTGCACGACACGCTGCGCCGCTACGAGCAGCGGGTGGCGGAGCTGGAGCGGGACCGCGTCGACGCGTACGCCGAACTGCGCGAGCAGGTGCGGTCCATGAGCGCCGTCTCCGGCGAGCTGCGCACCGAGACCAAGCAGCTGGTCGCCGCGCTGCGCGCGCCGCAGGTGCGGGGCCGCTGGGGCGAGCACCAGCTCCGCCGGATCGTCGAGGCCGCCGGCATGCTCGAACACTGCGACTTCAGCGAGCAGGTCACCGCCGCGACCGACCACCAGGGGGTACGCCCCGACCTGGTGGTGCGGCTGCACGGCGGCCGGACGGTGGTGGTGGACGCGAAGGCGCCGTTCGACGCGTACCTGACCGCGATGGAGGCGCGCGACGAGCGGGGGCGCGACACCCACCTGGACGCGCACGCCCGGCACCTGCGCGCGCACGTGGACGGCCTGGCGGCCAAGTCCTACTGGTCGGCGTTCGACCAGACGCCCGAGTTCGTGGTGCTGTTCGTGCCGGCGGACCCGTTCCTCGACGTGGCACTGCAACGCGACCCGTCCCTGCTGGAGCACGCGTTCGCCCGCAACGTGGTGCTCGCCACGCCGGCCACGCTGGTGGCGCTGCTGCGCACCGTCGCCTACTCGTGGCGGCAGGAGGCGCTGGCGCGTAACGCCGCCACCGTCCACTCGCTGGCCCGCGAGCTGTACGGGCGGCTGTCCACACTGGGCGACCACGTGAGCAAGCTCGGCAGTTCGCTGAGCGGTGCGGTGACGGCGTACAACCGGGCGGTGGGGTCGCTGGAGGCGCGGGTGCTCGTCAGCGCCCGCAAGCTGGCCGAGCTGGGCGTCTCCGACGACGAGCTGGCCGCGCCGGCGCAGGTCGAGCTGGCGCCGAGGCAGCCGCAGGCACCCGAGTTGCTGGGCACGCCGTCCACATCGGCCGAAAGGTCGACGGACGTCGACGCCTAACACGGCACGCGCGGTGACGTAGACCGATCCGTGTCACGGACTGATCACAAACCGAGGCCGGGTAGTGACACATGTCGTCGTGACACGCAGGATCACCGTCACACGTGCCCTGCCCCACGAGGGCCCTGTTCTCTGGAGGAAGAGAACGTTGAGTAGACCCCGCACGCGCAGCCGGCGACCGTCCGCCGCGCTTCTGGCCTCGGTCCTCGCGGCCGGCGCCCTGACCGTGGGAGGTGGCGCCGGTACCGCGAGCGCCGCCCCCGCCGCCGACCCCTCGCTGCCGGCCGCCGCGAAGGCACTGGGCGCACACGACGCCAAGCTGCTCGACGAGGCCGAGGCGAAGAACGCGCCGACCGTCACGATGATCATCGCGGCGAAGAAGGGCTCGGCCGAGAAGGTCGTCGACGGCCTGACCGGCCTCGGCGCCACTGTCAGCCAGCGGTACGACCAGATCGGCTACGTGCTGGCGAAGGTCCCCACCGCGAAGGCGCTCAAGGCCGCCACGCTGCCCGGTGTCGCCGCCGTCGACCTGGACGAGACCATCAAGCTCCCCGACCCGGCGCCCGAGGCGGCACCGAAGGGCGCCAAGTCCGCCACCCAGGCTCAGGCGCTGGCCGGGCCGGGCGGTGACACCGGTGCGGTGAACCCGTACATGCCGACCAACGAGACCGGCGCGGAGGCCTTCAAGGCCGCGCACCCGGAGTGGGACGGCCGCGGCGTCACCATCGGCATCATGGACTCCGGTGTGGACCTCGACCAGCCGGCGCTCCAGACGACCACCACCGGCGAGCGCAAGATCGTCGACTGGGTCACCGCCACCGACCCGCTGGAGGACGCCTCCTGGCGGCCGATGCTGACCGAGGTCAGCGGCCCGGCGTTCACCACCTCGCTCGGCACGTGGACCGCACCGGCCGGCAACTACCGGTTCAACGTCTTCCGCGAGAACATCACCGCGAACAGCGACGCGCGGGGTGACCTCAACCGCGACGGCGACACCACCGACTTCTGGGGCGTGCTCTACAACCCCGCCAACGGTGACGTGCGCGTCGACGCGAACCAGAACAACGACTTCACCGACGACGAGGTGATGCGGCCGTACAAGGAGCGGTTCCAGGTCGGACGCTTCGGCACCGACAACCCCGCCACCGCGGTACGCGAGCAGATCCCGTTCGTCGTCGAGTACCGGCGCAACGTGAACACCGCCCCGGTCGGCGGCCCCGGTCTGGTCGACTACGTCAACATCGGCATCATCGAGAGCACCCACGGCACCCACGTCGCCGGCATCACCGCCGCCAACGACATGCTGGGTAACAGCGCCTTCGACGGCGCCGCCCCGGGCGCCAAGCTGGTCTCCGCCCGCGCCTGCTCGTGGGGTGGCGGCTGCACCGCGGCGGCACTCACCACCGGCATGGCCGACCTGGTGATCAACCGCAAGGTCGACGTGGTGAACATGTCGATCGGCGGTCTGCCCGCGCTCAACGACGGCTCGAACGCCCGCGCGGTCCTCTACAACGACCTGATCAACACCTACGGTGTGCAGCTGTTCATCTCGGCCGGCAACTCCGGTCCGGGCGTGAACACGGTCGGTGACCCGTCGGTCGCCACCGACGTGGTGAGCGTCGCGGCGAGCGTCAGCAAGGACACCTGGCTGGCCAACTACGGTTCGGTGGTCCGCAAGGACAACGCGCTGTTCAACTTCTCCTCGCGCGGCCCGCGTGAGGACGGCGGCTTCAAGCCGAACATCACCGCCCCCGGCTCGGCCATCTCCACCGCGCCGACCTGGCAGGCGGGCAGCCCGGTGCCGGAGGCGGGCTACCCGCTGCCCCCGGGCTACCAGATGCTCAACGGCACCTCGATGGCCGCCCCGCAGGCCACCGGCGCCGCCGCGCTGCTGCTGTCGGCCGCCAAGGCGACCGGCAAGGGCGTCACCCCGGCCGCGCTGCGCCGGGCCGTCTACACCTCGGGCCAGCCGATCACCGGCGTCCCGACGTACGCGCAGGGCTACGGCATGTTCAACGTGCCGGGCGCGTGGAGCCTGCTCGCCAAGGGCGTGCAGACCCCCACCTACACCTCCGAGGCGCCGGTCTGCACCGAGCTGTCGCCGAACCTGACCCGCTACGACCGGGCCTCCGGCACGTTCGTGCCGAACCCGAACGTCGGCACCGGCCTCTACAACCGCTGCGCCGCCGACCGTGGTGGCCAGAAGGTCAAGGAGAGCCGCCACTACGAGGTGAAGCTGACCCGTACCAGCGGCCCGAACAAGGGCGTCAAGCACGAGGTCGCCTTCCGCGGCAACGACGGCACCTACAGCGCCCCCAAGGTGGTCTGGCTGCCGCTGAACAAGACCGTCACGGTCAAGGTGAAGGCCAAGCCGATGACGGCCGGCGCGCACGGCGCCATCATGACCGTCGACGACCCGGCCACCTCCGTCGTCGACTTCGAGGTCGCCACCGTCGTGATCGCCTCGAACCCGGTCGCCGCTCCGGCGTTCTCGTTCTCGGCCGACGGCTCGGTCGAGCGCAACGGCTTCCGGTCGTACTTCGTGACCGTCCCGCCGGGTGCGGGCGCGCTCCAGGTCAACCTGTCCGGCATCGCGACCGGCTCGCAGACCCGGTTCATCGCCATCAACCCGTACGGCGTGCCGGTCGAGAGCACCGCCAGCACCGCCTGCTACACCAACTTCTCCGACGCCGCGGTCTGCAAGCCGCAGGAGCGGGACTACCAGAACCCGCTGCCGGGCGTGTGGGAGATCGAGGTGGAGGCGCGTCGCACCTCGCCGGCGCTGGACAACCCGTTCCGGCTCCAGGCCCGCGTGCAGGGCGTCAAGGTGGAGCCGGCCGTCGTCCAGCTCCCGTCGGTCACCGCCGGCACCCCGTCCCCGGTGAGCTGGAGCCTGACCAACACCTTCGGCCCGGTCCAGGTGACCGGCGTCGGCGGCCCGCTGGCCAGCGTCCGGACCGAGCGGCCGAGCATCACCGAGGGCGCCAGCCAGGAGTACGTGGTGGAGGTGCCCGCGGGCGCCACCTCGTTCACCGCCCGGATCGGCAACCCGTCCGACCTGAGCGCCGACCTGGACCTGACGGTGTTCCGCGGCACCACCCAGGTGGGGCAGGCAGCCGACGGTGACTCGGAGGAGGCCGTGACGCTGACCAACCCGGCGCCCGGCACCTACCGGGTCGTGGTCGACGGTTACTCGATGAGCGACCCGAGCACCGCGTACGACTACCGGGACTCGTTCGCGTCCCCGGCGCTGGGCACGCTCTCCGCCCCGTCCACGCCGCTGTCCCTGGCCAACGGCGCCACCGCCACCCTCACCGGTGCGGTGACCGCCCTGTCCACCCCGGCCGCCGGCCGGGAGCTGTACGGCGACATGGCCGTCACCACCACCGAGGGCGCGGTCGTCGGCCGCGGTTCGGTGGAGGTCGTCTCGGTCGACTGATCCGCTGACACGACGGAGCCCCGTCCCCTCTCGTAGGGGGTGGGGCTCCTTCGTGTCGTCAGGCGGGGCGGGCGGACTCGACCACGAACGGGGTGCCCTGCTGGCAGGTGGTCATCATGCCCGGCTCGGGGCGGCCGGTGACCTCGACCCGGGCGCCGGCCTTGAGCACGTCGCGCGGGCCACCGACGAGCAGGTGGCCGTCGAGCAGCAGGCAGTTCGGCTCGACGCCGGCCTGCACCGTGCCGCTGATGACGGTGCCGCCGACACCCGGCGGGGTCGACGGCCCGCCCTTCCAGGAGGGGTCCGGACGGCTCGGGCTGGTGCCGGGGTCGGGCTGGCTGGTCACCGGGGCGGCTCCCGTCGTACTCGGGCTCGGGTTGGAATCGGCGGACCCGTCGCCGGGTGCGGCGCAGGCGGTCAGCGCGAGACCGGCGAGCAGTGCGACGAGCACCGTACGAGGAGTCTTCATGGTTTGTTGGACGCGGCCGACGGCCGATCCGTTCCCGGTCAGCCGCGGGCCGCGGCGGCGGCCTTCATGTCGCGCTTGAGCTCCTGCGGCAGCGAGAACGTCAGCCGCTCGTCGGCGGTGGTGATCTCCTCGACGTCGCCGAAGCCGCGCTCGGCGAGGTGCGCGAGCACCTGCTGGACCAGTTCGTCCGGCACG
The DNA here is from genome assembly GCF_007827625.1 of Micromonospora sp. CNZ297. Classification (NCBI taxonomy): domain Bacteria; kingdom Bacillati; phylum Actinomycetota; class Actinomycetes; order Micromonosporales; family Micromonosporaceae; genus Micromonospora; species Micromonospora sp. CNZ297. The sequence continues at coordinate 6,406 of NZ_VISU01000010.1, forward strand.
CTCGCGCCGGAGGTCACACCCACGGTCCGGGCGCCGGTCAGCCAGGCGTCCTCGATCTCGTGCGCGAAGTCGACCAGGTAGCCGGCGCGGGCCCCGGCGTCGAGCGCCACCTCGACCAGCCGGACCGAGTTCGAGGAGTTGCGCGAACCGACCACGATCACCACGTCGCACTCGGGGGCGATCTCCTTGACCACGTGCTGGCGGTTGGAGGTCGCGTAGCAGATGTCGTCGCTGGGCGGCGACTGGAGCAGCGGCAGCCGCTTCTTGAGCCGGGCCACGGTCTCCAGCGTCTCGTCCACCGACAGCGTGGTCTGGGAGAGCCAGACCACCTTCTCCGGGTCGCGCACGGTGACCTTGTCGACGCCGTCCGGGCCGTCGACGAGCTGGATGTGGGCGGGCGCCTCACCGGCGGTGCCGATGACCTCCTCGTGCCCCTCGTGGCCGATGAGCAGGATGTCGTAGTCCTGCGCGGCGAACCGGCGGGCCTCGTGGTGGACCTTCGTGACCAGCGGGCAGGTGGCGTCGATCGCCCGCAGCGAGCGCTGCTTGGCCTGCTCGTAGACCTCGGGGGCGACGCCGTGGGCGGAGAAGATGACTGTGGCGCCCTCCGGCACCTCCTCGTTCTCCTCCACGAAGATCGCGCCCTGGGCCTCCAGCGTGCGCACCACGTGCTTGTTGTGCACGATCTGCTTGCGCACGTAGATCGGCGCGCCGTAGAGCTTCAGCGCCTCCTCGACGGTCTGCACCGCCCGGTCCACACCCGCGCAGTAGCCGCGGGGGTTGGCCAGGAGCACGCGCTTGCCGGTCCGGGGAGTCGTCTCAGCGTCAGTCACCCGCCCATCGTACGTGCCGCCCTCCCGCGCGGCAGCGGCCGCGAGGCGCACGCGGGTGCTGTCGGTCCCGGGCCGTAGGGTGGGCGGGTGAGCGCGGGCGAGGAGGGGCGGAGCACGTCTGACGGGCAGAGCAGGTCGGACGGGCAGAGCAGGTCGGACGGGCGCAGCACGGCCGAGGAGCCGTGGCCGGTCCGGGTGGTCAGCCAGAAGGTGGGCGCCTGGATCGCCCGCCTGGGCTGGGTCTGGGTCGACGGCCAGGTGGCGCAGATCAGCCGCCGCCCCGGCGCGAGCACCGTCTTCCTCACGTTGCGCGACCCGTCGGCCGATCTCAGCCTGACCGTCACCACCAACCGCGACGTTCTGGACGCGGGCGCGCCGGAGCTGCGCGAGGGCGCCCGGGTGGTGCTGCACGCCAAACCCGAGTTCTACGCCGCGCGGGGCACGCTCAGCCTGCGGGCCGACGAGATCCGCCAGGTCGGCCTCGGTGAGCTGCTGGCCCGGCTGGAGAAGCTCAAGAAGCTGCTCGCCGCCGAGGGCCTGTTCGACCGGTCCCGCAAGCGGCGGCTGCCGTTCCTGCCGGGCCGGGTGGGCCTGATCACCGGCCGAGCCTCGGCGGCCGAGCGGGACGTGCTGACCAACGCCCGCCGCCGCTGGCCCGCCGTCGACTTCCGCACGATCAACGTGGCGGTGCAGGGGCCGAGCGCGGTGCCGGACATCGTCGGGGCGCTCAAGGTGCTCGACGCCGACCCGGCCGTCGACGTGATCGTCATCGCCCGGGGCGGCGGGGGCATCGAGGATCTGCTTCCCTTCTCCGACGAGGCGCTGTGCCGGGCGGTCTTCGCCTGCCGCACGCCGGTGGTCAGCGCGATCGGCCACGAGACGGACGCGCCGCTGCTCGACTACGTGGCCGACGTGCGCGCCTCCACCCCGACCGACGCGGCGAAGCGCGTCGTGCCGGACCTGACCGAGGAGACCCGGCTGATCGGCCAGGCCCGGTCCCGGCTCGAACGGGCGGTGCGTCACCTGGTCGACCGGGAGCAGCACCGGATCGACCTGCTGCGCTCCCGCCCGGTGCTGGCCCGGCCGCAGGTGATGGTCGAGCAGCGGGCGGTGGACGTGTCCGCGCTGCGCGACCGCGCCGGCCGGTCCCTGGAGCATCGGCTGCGGGGCGCCACCGACGACCTGCGGCACACGCTGGCCCGGCTGCGCGCGCTGTCCCCGGCGGCCACGCTGGAGCGCGGCTACGCGATCGTGCAGCGCGTCGACGGCCACGTCGTCCGCGCGGCCTCCGAGGTGGCCAAGGGCGATCCACTGCGGGTACGCCTCGCCGAGGGCGAGCTGACCGCCACCGTCGACGGCTGAGGGAAGAGAGACGATGACCGGGACGAAGCAGGACGAACAGCTCAGCTACGAGCAGGCCCGCGCCGAGCTGGCCTCGGTGGTGGAGAAGCTGGAGGCGGGCGGCACCTCGCTGGAGGAGTCCCTCGCCCTCTGGGAGCGCGGCGAGCAGCTCGCCGGGGTGTGCCAGCGCTGGCTGGACGGCGCCCGCGCCCGCATCGACGCCGCTCGCCAGCGCGCCGAGGAGTGACGGTGGGATTCGGCGCGATCGCCGAACCCCACCGCAGACCTCAGTTGAACAGGTTGTACAGCTCGGCGGGGGCCTCGACGACCTGGTCGGCCGAGGGCTTCTGGGCCGGCGCCGCGTTGCCGTAGTCGGTGTAGGTGATCTTCAGGTCCTGCGCGGCGATCTGCCCGGCGGCCGGAATCTTGAGCACCATCTCGCTGAGCCGGCCCTGGGTGTCGACCTTGGCGGTGAACGGCACCGACTGGGCCTGCGCCCCGAGCGCGGTGATCACGGCCGGGTCGAGCGAGCCCGCCTCGGCGGCCTTCGACACGTCGACGGTGCCCTCGTACGCGCCCTCGCCGGTCTGCCGTACCTCGGTGATGCCCTGGGTGAGCACGGCGCTGCCGGCCGGGTCGAGCTTCTCGAAGTCGAAGCCCAGCGCCCGGTTGCCCTTGACCCGGTTCTGGTCGAGGTGGTGGTACTTGCCGGTGTTGAGGTTCTTCACGCCGGGGATCTGCGCCGCAGCGGTGCCGCCGAGTTCCAGCTTGACCCAGCTGTCCGGCTTGGCGTGGATCAGGTCCAGCTTCATCATCAGGTCCGACGACGGGTCGCCGATGGTCATCCGCATGTCGGCGCTCTGGCTCGGCTCGTGCACCTGCCCTTCGGCGGTGGAGCCCGCGCCGGTCATGGAGAACTTGAAGTTCCCCTCACGGATCGCGTTCGTGGAGTCGAGCAGAGCCTGCTTGGCCGCGCTGCTGGACGCCGTGGCGCTCGGTGCGACGCTGCCGGAGGCGCTCGGGGTCGCGGAGGCGTCGGACGTCGTCCCGTTGCCGTTGCAGGCCGCCAGGCCGGGAATGAGCAGCGCCGCGGCGAACGCGGTGGCGCTGAAGCGTCGAATCTTCACGTCAACCTCTCCAGGTGGGTCGTCCGGGCTCGATGTCCCTTCTGTTCCCGGAAGCGGGGTTCCGCAATCCCGCGTCCCCCGGAGGGAGGACGTCAGCGCAGCGACGTGGCGAGCTTGCGCAGCTCCGTCTCCCCCGCGTCACCGACAACGATCACCGTACGGTTCGGCTCCAGCAGGACGAGCGCCTGCTCGTTGCCGCGTGCCGTGTAGCGCTGCCAGCTCAGCCCGCCGGGCAGGTCGGCCGCGCCCTGCGGCTGCCCCTCGGTCAGCTCGGCCGGCAGCAGCTTCTCCGCCGGAACGTTGCTCTCCACGAGTTGCGCGCCCCGGCCCTCCGGGGTCACGTACCCGATCCGCAGCGTCGAGCCGTCCGCCTCGGTCCGGAAGCGGGCGTTGACCGTACGCCAGTCGTCGCCCAGCCCGGTCGGCTCGCTGACCGGGAAGGCGTTCGCGGAGCGGGCCTGCTCCAGCGCGGGCGCCGGGTCGACTGTGACCGGCGAGTCGCCGCCGAGGAAGCCCCGGTAGAAGGCGAGCAGCAGCGCGATCGGGACCAGCAGGATCAGCAGGGACAGCGCCATGTCCTTCGGCGACCGCTCGGAGCGGGCCTTCTCCTTGCCCGCCGGCGGCGCGGGGGTGTCCACCGCGGGGGCCGGCTCGCCCCGGTCCGCGACGAGCGCGGGCTGACCCTCGGACGGGGCCGGGGCGCCGTCCGGTCGGACCGGCGGCTGGCCCTCCGGCGGGGTGGCGTCGGTCGGTGTGCGGTCGGCAGGCTGTGCGGCTTCCACCCGGCCATTGTCGCAGCCCACCGGGTGACGTGATCCTGGCCTCCTCCGCCCCGCCGGGACGGCGAACCTGAGATCGTGTGAGGATCAGCGACAAAACCGGCGGCGGTGGCCGCCGGTCCCACCCCGCAACGTCGCGAGGAGGCCGCCATGACAACCACCAGGACGCGGACGCCCCAGGATCTCGACCGCAACCTCGCCCTCGATCTGGTCCGGGTCACCGAGGCCGCGGCGATGGCCGCCGGCCGCTGGGTCGGCCGGGGCGACAAGGAAGGCGGCGACGGCGCAGCAGTCGACGCCATGCGAAAGCTGATCAACTCGATCCCGATGCGCGGCGTCGTGGTGATCGGCGAGGGCGAGAAGGACAACGCCCCCATGCTGTTCAACGGCGAGGAGGTCGGCGACGGGACCGGCCCCGAGGTGGACGTGGCGGTCGACCCGATCGACGGCACCACGCTGATGAGCAAGGGCATGCCGAACGCGCTGGCGGTGCTCGCGGTCGCCGAGCGCGGCGCGATGTTCGACCCGAGCGCCGTCTTCTACATGGAGAAGCTGGCGGTCGGCCCGATGTACGCCGACGTGGTGGACATCAACGCCGGGGTGGCCGAGAACATCAACCGGATCGCCAAGGTCAAGGGCACCGACGCCGCCGAGGTGACCGTGTGCGTGCTGGACCGGTCGCGCCACGACGACCTGATCAAGCAGATCCGGCGTACCGGTGCCGGGATCCGGCTCATCTCCGACGGGGACATCGCGGGCGCCATCGCGGCGGCCCGCGGCGAGTCGGACGTGGACGTGCTGATGGGCATCGGCGGCACCCCGGAGGGCATCACCGCCGCGTGCGCGCTCAAGTGCATGGGCGGCATGATGCAGGCCAAGCTCTGGCCGAAGGACTCCGACGAGCGTCGCAAGGCGCTGGACGCCGGGCACGACCTGGACCGGGTGCTGTTCACCGACGACCTGGTCACCGGCGACAACTGCTTCTTCGTGGCCACCGGTGTCACCTCCGGCGACCTGCTGCGCGGCGTGCGCTACCGCTCCGGCGGCGCGTACACCCAGTCGATCGTGATGCGCTCCAAGAGCGGCACCATCCGGGTGATCGACTCGTACCACCGCCTGGAGAAGCTCGCCCTCTACTCGGCTGTCGACTTCGACGGACGCCCGCTGGCCGAGCAGGAGTGAGCCGGACCGGGACGGCGGCACCACCGGCACCGCAGACGCTGTCGACCGGGCGACGTGTCGCCGGTGTCGGGTTGGCCACCGCCTCGGGCGTGATGGTCGCCGTGCAGTCCCGGATCAACGGTGAGCTGGGCGTACGCCTGGCCGACGGGATCGCCGCCGCGGTGGTCTCGTTCGGTGTGGGCCTGCTGATCCTGCTGGTGCTGGTCCCCGCCACCCCCGGTGGCCGGCGGGGACTGGCCGCCCTGCGCGGCGCGCTGCGCTCCGGCGCGCTGCGGCCCTGGCAATGCCTGGGCGGCGTCTGCGGCGCGTTCCTGGTGGCGACGCAGGGGCTGACCATCGGCGCGCTCGGCGTCGCGGTCTTCACCGTCGCGGTGGTGGCCGGGCAGTCCGGCAGCAGCCTGCTCGTCGACCGGGCCGGCATCGGCCCGGCCGGCCGGCAGCCGGTCACCCCGAACCGGCTGATCGGCGCGGTGCTCACTGTGCTCGCCGTCCTGCTGGCGGTGGGCGACCGGCTCGGCGACCCGCACGCGCTTGCGCTGGCGCTGCTGCCGCTGGCGGCGGGGGTGGGCATCGCCTGGCAGCAGGCGGTCAACGGTCGGGTCCGGGCGGCGGCGGGCAGTGCCATGACCGCCACGCTCGTGAACTTCACAGTCGGTACGGCGGCGCTGCTCGTCACCTTCGCGGTGGACCTGGCGGTACGCGGACGGCCGGCAGGCGCGTTCCCGGACGAGCCGTGGCTCTATCTCGGCGGCCCGCTCGGGATCGTGTTCATCGCGCTGGCCGCCGCCCTCGTCCGGTTCACCGGGGTGCTGCTGCTCGGCCTGGCCACGATCGCCGGGCAGATCGTCGGCGCGGTGCTGCTGGACCTGCTGCTGCCCACCGCCGCCTCGCACCCCGGCCTGGACACGCTGCTCGGCGCGGCGCTGACTCTGGTCGCGGTGCTCGTCGCCGCCTTCGGCCCGACCCGCCGCCCTTAGCGGGCGGCGGCGGGCGCGGCGGCGCGCAGGCCGGTCACCATCTCGTCGACGACCCGGTCCAGCGGCGTCCCCTCGATCCCGAACGTCTCGCTGGCCGCGGTGGAGTCCATCACGAACGGCCCGGCGAACTGGTGCGCGGTCTCCCGCATCTCCCGGGCGAACGGGTCGGCCAGACCACCGAGCCAGAGCACCGGGTAGGGCATCCGGGTCAGCCGGGGCGCCGGCGCCCCGGCCCGCTTCGCCGCCCGCTCGGCGAGCGCCCGCATGGACATCGGGGGCGCGCTGGGCACGTGCCAGGCCCGTCCCCAGGCGCGCGGGTCGGTGGCGGCGGCGACGAGGGTACGGGCCACGTCCCCCACGTACGTCCAGGTGTGCGGCGCGTCCCAGGCGACCGGCAGGAACACCCGCTGCCCGGCGAGCACCTTGGGCAGCACCATCATGGGCAGCGAGGTGCCGCCGAGGCCGATGTAGTCGGAGCCGCGTACCTCGGTGACCCGGGCCCGGCCGGCGCGGTGGGCGGCCAGCGCGTCGGCCCACATCCGGTTGCGGACGCGGCCCTTGACGCCGGTGGCGGCGAGCAGGGTCGCCTCGGTCATCGGGGCGTCGACCGGGCCGTACCCGTAGAGGTTGCCGACTGTGGCGAGCACGGCGCCGCTGCGCTCGGCGGCGGTGATCAGGGCGGCGGCCAGCGGCGGCCAGTCCGTCGGCCACGTGTGGTACTGCGGGTTGGCGCAGTTGTAGAGCGCGTCCGCGCCCTCGGTCAGCGCGGCGAGCCGGTCCGCGTCGGCGGCGTCGGCGGCCACCCGCTCGATCGCCGGGTGCTCGGGGCCGGTGCCGCGCCGGGTGACCACCCGCACCCGCTCGCCGCGTTCGGCGAGGAGGCGGGCGGTGGCGGTGCCGACGGGGCCGGCGCCGACGATCACGTGCAGTGCCATGACAGGTCCACCTTCACTGAAGCAGTAATTCGAATCGAGAGCACCGCTCTCGGAACAGAGCATGACTCACGGAAGCGGCCCAAGTCAAGAGCAGTGCTCTCTCTTTTGATTGCTGCTCTCGTCGTGGCAGAGTGGGGACATGGTCGCTCCCTCGCTCCGCGCCCGGGTCCGCGCCGGGATGATCGAAGAGATCAAGACGGTCGCCCGCCGCCACCTGGACACCGACGGCGCGAACCTCTCCCTGCGCGCGGTCGCTCGCGACCTCGGCATGGTCTCCTCGGCGATCTACCGCTACTTCCCCAGCCGCGACGACCTGCTCACCGCGCTGATCCTGGAGGCGTACGACGCGCTCGGCGACGCGGTGGAGGCGGCCGACGCCGCCGCCGACCAGGCCGACCTGCGCGGACGCTGGCTCGCCGCCTGCCGGGCCGCCCGCGCGTGGGCGCTCGACCACCCCGCCGAGTACGCGCTGCTCTACGGCAGCCCGGTGCCCGGGTACGCGGCCCCGGACGACACCGTCGTGCCGGCCCAGCGCCCTCCGGTGACCCTGGTCGGCATCCTGCGCGACGGCCTGGCCTCCGGCCGGCTCGCCCCGTCCGACGAGGAACTGCCCGAGCCGCTGCGCGGCGACGTGGCCGAACTGGTCGAGCTGATCGGGATGGACGTGCCGCCCGCGCTGCTGGCCCGCGGCATGGCCGGCTGGACCCAGTTGTTCGGGCTGATCAGCTTCGAGCTGTTCGGCCGGATCAACCGGGCGCTGCCGCACCGCGACGAGTACTTCGACCACCAGATCGGCCTGATGGCCGACCTGGTCGGCCTGCCCTGACGCCGGTCGGCGTCAGGTGCCGTCGGAGGAGTGACCCGGGAACAGGTGCGCGGTCGGGTCGATGACGACAGCCGCGTTGTTGACGGCGGTGGCGGCCTCACCGAAGCCGGTGGCGATCAGGCGGACCTTGCCCGGGTACTCGGTGATGTCCCCGGCCGCGAACACCCGGGGCAGGTTGGTGGCCATCGCGCTGTCCACCACGATGTGCCGGCGGTCGAGGTTCAGCCCCCACTCGGCGAGCGGGCCGAGGTCGGCCGTGAAGCCGAGCGCGGCCACCACGGTGTCCACCGGCAGCGTCTCCACCTCGCCGCCGCGTACGGTCAGCTCGGCGCCGGTGACCGTCTCCTCGCCGTAGAGCCGGCTCACCTCGGCGTTCACCACGATCCGCACCGGCAGCGCGCGGACACGCTCGATGGTGGCCGCGTGCGCCCGGAAGCGGTCCCGCCGGTGCACAAGCGTCACCGACCGGGCCAGCGGGGCGAGCGTGGCCGCCCAGTCGAACGCCGAGTCACCGCCGCCGACGATGAGCACGTGCCGGTCGGTCAACTCGGTGGGCTGCGGCACGAAGTAGACGATGCCGCCGCCGGTGAAGCTCTCCGCGACCGGCAGCGGCCGGGGCGTGAAGCTGCCGAGCCCGCCGGTGACCAGCACCGCGCCGCAGCTGAGCTGCTCACCGCCGGCGAGACCGAGCACCGGCCGGCCGTCGAGGTAGGACAGCTTCTCCGCGCGTACGCCGAGCCGGTAGTCGGGACGGAACGGCGCGGCCTGGGCGACCAGGTTCGTGACCAGCTCGCGGCCCTTGATCGCGGGGAAGCCGGCGACGTCGAGGATCAGCTTCTCCGGGTACATCGCGGTGACCTGACCGCCCGGCTCGGGCAGCGCGTCGATCACCGACACGGAGAGTCCACGGAAACCGGCGTAGTAGGCGGCGAAGAGCCCGGCGGGACCGGCCCCGATCACGGCGACATCGACCTCGCGCATGGCGTACCGTCACTTTCCGCTTCGGGATCACCCCGTGCTGATGCGGAAACGGTAGGCGGGCAGGTGGCCGCGGGCAAGGACGTCCCGCGGTTCGATCAACGCGCCGTCAGGGCAGCGTCATCCTCGGTGAGCCGAGGCGGTCGGACTCGCCGGTGTCGTTGCGGCGGCGGAACAGGATCGCCGCGACCACGCCGCCGAGCAGCCCGAACAGGTGGCCCTGCCAGGAGATGCGCTCGTCGGTCGGCAGGATGCCGAGCAGTTGCCAGCCGTAGAGCAACCCGACCAGCAGGCCGACGGCGAAGTTCCACCAGCTCCGCTCCACCACGCCCCGGGTGAGCAGGATGCCGAGGTAGCCGAAGATCACGCCGCTGGCACCGACCACCACCGAGTTGGGTGAGCCGGTGAACCAGACGCCCAGACCGCTGACCAGGATGATGACGGCGGTGGACCAGAGGAACCGGCGGGTGCCCGCGGCGAGCACGAACGTGCCGAGCAGGATCAGCGGGATGCTGTTGCTGTAGAGGTGGTTCCAGCCGGCGTGCAGGAACGGCGAGAAGAAGACGCCGTCCAGGCCCTGGAGCCGCTGCGGGATGATGCCGGCGGTGTAGTCCAGGCCGAGTCGCAGGCCGACGTCGAGCGCCTCGATGAGGAACAGCACCGGGACGACCGCGCACATGGCGACGAAGGCCCGGCCGAGCGCCGCATAGAACGCGTCGGTGCCGAACCGGTAGGGGTCGCCACTGGGGCCGCCGTGCCAGGTCACCTACCAAGAGCTATCAGCAAATGCGGCAGGCCGCCAGTCGGACGGCGGTACGACGACGGCGGGACACCCGGGTCTGTCCGCGTGTCCCGCCGTCGTGGTGATGTCAGTACCAGCCCGAACTCTGCGACTTCTGCCAGGCGCCGCAGGGAGTGTCGTACCGGCCCTTGATGTAGCCGAGACCCCAGGTGATCTGGGTCGCCGGGTTGGTCTTCCAGTCGTCGGCGACCGAGGCCATCTTGCTGCCCGGCACCGCCTGCGGGATCCCGTACGCCCCGGAGGAGCTGTTGGAGGCCTTCGGGTTCCAGCCGCTCTCCTTGGTCCAGAGCTTGTCCAGACAGGGGAACTGGTCGATGCCGAAGCCCTTGTCGAGCATGATGGCGCAACCGATCTTCCGGTTGCCGCTGTACTCAGCGCACGAGGACGGGATCGGGCCGTCGTACGGCTTGGCCTTCGCCTCCGCCTCCTCCTCGGCCGCGGCCCGCTCCTTCTTGCGGGTGGCGGCGGCCGCCTCGGCCTTCCTGGCCCGCTCGGCGGCCTCCTTCGCCGCCGCGGCGGCACGCAGCTTCGCCTGGTACTCGGCGGCACGCTGCCGGGACGAGTCCACGCGGTGGTCGGACAGCCGGTCGCGCTGGTACGCGTACTCCGTCTGGTCGACCTTCAGGCCGACCTGCGCGGTCAGGCCCTGCTGCTGGGTCTGTCGATCCTCGCCCAGATAGAAGCCGCTGGCGACGCCCACGGAGAGCAGCGCGACAGCGGCCGTACGGGCGCCGAACCGGCTCCACAGCCGACTCACGAAGTTTCCCTTCGTCGGGGGCAGGGACACGGCACGCGCATGGCCGGGTCGGGTCACGCCGGGTGCCGTGAGCGCACCGGTACCGGTGTGACTCCGGGCCGTGTCCGGCTCCCGAGTGGTAGGTGACGCTCGATGGACACCATTGCGCACAGTGAGGCCGGTGGGAAATGGCCGGGCTCAAAAGTGATCTGCGTCACCCTAAAAATGCGGACAAAGTAGGGCAAAAGCGGCGCTCAGCCGGGGATGTCCTCCAGCAGGTCGGTGACCATGGCGGCGATCGGAGAACGCTCCGATCGGCTGAGCGTGACGTGCGCGAAGAGGGGATGCCCCTTCAGCGCCTCGATCACCGCCGTCACCCCGTCGTGCCGGCCGACCCGCAGATTGTCCCGCTGGGCCACGTCGTGGGTGAGCACCACCCGCGACCCCTGGCCGATGCGCGACAGCACGGTGAGCAGTACGCCCCGCTCCAGCGACTGCGCCTCGTCCACGATGACGAACGCGTCGTGCAGGCTCCGGCCGCGGATGTGGGTCAGCGGCAGCACCTCCAGCAGCCCGCGCGAGGTGACCTCCTCCAGCACGTTCTCGTGCACCACCGAGCCGAGCGTGTCGAAGACGGCCTGCGCCCAGGGCGACATCTTCTCCGACTCCGACCCGGGCAGGTAACCGAGTTCCTGGCCGCCGACCGCGTACAGGGGGCGGAACACGATCACCTTCTTGTGCCGGCGCCGCTCCATCACCGCCTCCAGGCCGGCGCAGAGCGCCAGCGCGGACTTGCCGGTGCCGGCCCGCCCACCGAGCGACACGATGCCGATGGACTCGTCCAGCAGCAGGTCGAGCGCGACCCGCTGCTCCGCCGAGCGCCCGTGCACACCGAACGCCTCCCGGTCGCCCCGGACCAGCCGGATGGTCTTGTCGGGCAGCACCCGGCCCAGCGCCGAGCCCCGCCCGGAGTGCAGCACCAGGCCGGTGTGGCAGGGCAGGCCCGCCGCGGCGTCGACGTCGAGCGTCTCGCCCGCGTACAGCCGGCCGATCTCCTCCTCGGCCAGGTCCAGCTCGGCCATCCCGGTCCAGGTCGGGTCGCTGGCCTGACCGTGCCGGTACTCGTCGGCGCGCAGGCCCACCGAGGCCGCCTTCACCCGCAGCGGCATGTCCTTGCTGACGAGCGTGACCTCACGCCCCTCGGCGGCCAGGTTGAGCGCCACGGACAGGATGCGCGCGTCGTTCGACTCGTTGCGGAAGCCGGGCGGCAGCACCCCGTCGTCGGTGTGGTTCAGCTCCACCCGCAGCGTGCCGCCCTGGTCGTTGGCGGGCACCGGGCGGTCCAGCCGGCCGTGCCGCACGCGCAGCTCGTCCAGCATGCGCAGCGACTGGCGGGCGAACCAGCCCAGCTCGGGGTGGTGTCGCTTGCCCTCCAGCTCGGAGATCACCACCAGCGGCAGCACCACCTCGTGCTCGGCGAAGCGGTGGAAGGCCGCCGGGTCGGACAGCAGGACCGAGGTGTCCAGGACGAAGGCCGGGCCGGCTGGTCGGGGCTCCTCGGCCTCCGCGGCGGCGGCGCCGCGGCGGCTGCGGGTGGTCCGGCGGGTCGGGGCGGTCGAGGCCGGGGTCTGCTCGGCTCCGGCGGGGGTACGGCGAGTGGTCACAGGCCTGCTCCGCGGATGGGCACCCGGCCACCCGAGTTCCGCCTCTTCCGGTGCCCGGAGGACACGGGGTCGGATGCGGGCCCCGTGCGCGAGGACGCAGGTCCGGGCTGTCCGGCTGGCCCGGGAAAACCCCGTGCCATGCCTAGACGCTAATCGCACCGGGGCCGCGGGGCTAGAGGTGCGCGTGGATCATCGTTCGGTCTTCGCCGGACGTACACCCGTTCGAGTGACCGGCGGACCGGAACCGGCCGGGATGCATGCCCCCTGCGCGCACCCCGGCCGGTCGTCCACTGCGGCGCCGCGACGCGGCGCGGGCCTCAGCCCTGGCGGCGCACCAGCGTGCCGGCCCGCGGTCCGGCGCCGGCCGCGCCGAACGACGATCCGGTGTACGTGGTGCCCACCCGGCCGACGGCGCCGAGCTGGGCCGTGGCGGTGACGCGGACGGCCGGGGCCGAGCCGGGCCGGGCGGCGACCGCTGCGGGTACGGCGGTGCCGGCGAACGGCACGGCCGAGCGCCCGGCCGAGGTCACCACGGTCGGGCCGGGACCGGACAGCGCCGAGGCGATCGCCGCCTGGGCATCTCGCCGACGGCGGTTCCAGGCGCCCCGGTCACCGTCGAAGTAGCCCTGGCGGTAACCGAACCGGTAGCCGATGCGGTAGCTGAGCTGACCGTGCAGGCGCCCGGCCGCGTAGCAGGTGGAGCCGAGCAGGAGAACGAGCACCACGGCGAGAAAGGGGGTCATCGCTCGTCCGCCCCGGGCAGCGGGTCGACCACCAGCAGGCGCTCCAGATCGTCGGTGCTGACCTCCTCGACCAGCTCCACGCTGATCCGGCAGCCGTCGAGGATCACCTCGGCCACCGACGCCCGGCGGATCTCCCCGCCGGAGTCGTAGACCCGCACGCTCAGCTCCGGGCAGCCGAGGTGGGTCCGCCAGGCGTCCCACTCCCCCCGGTCGCCGACGCTGAGTGACAGATACCGGCACCCGCGGGCGAGATAGAGACGCCAGGGGGCGCTCAGCCCGGCGGACACTCCGTCCGCGATCAGCCCGAAAGCCTGGGCACGTGTCGCGAGCTCGGTCACGAAACCCCCTCGGCACCCGCGGAGTGACGCATGTGAGCACTCGTCGTCTCAAGCACGTGACACACCGTAAGTTGTCTCATGAGCGTGACAGTATCAGCTTTTCAGGCCTTTGCCGCCGTACTCGTGTCCATCTATTCTGCCCGGGTGACACCCCTCAGGAGCAGCACTGAATCGTTTACCGGAAATCCCGGATCATCGTCACGTCGGCGTGACAGCAGCGCGCCGAGCCGTCCTCTAGGGACCGACTGGCCGTACCGTCACGGGGTGACCGAGACGACCAACGCACGGAAGATCGCGTTCGCCACCTTCGTCCGGCGCGCGCTCGACGACGCCCGCGCACTGCGGGCCTGGAGCGGCACCGAGGTCTCCCGGCGCACCGGCGTCTCCCGCCAGACCATCAACCGATGGGTACGCGGCGACTGGGCCAGCGACCCGGAGGCGGAACGCGTCGTCGCCTTCTGCGAAGGGCTGGGGCTCGACCCCGCCGCCGCGTTCATCGCGCTCGGCTGGGACCGGGCCGCCGGACCGCGTACCGCGCCGACCCCGCCCCCGATGGACCCGGACGTGGAGGCGCTGCTGCGCCGGCTGGTCGATCCGAACGTGTCCGACGCGGAGAAGTTCCACATTCGAGAAACCATTCGTTACCTCGCATATCGCCCGACTCTGCCGGGCGGTGTCCGAAATAGGGGTAAACAAGCCGGGTAGTTCCTCAGATGGCGAAAGAACGGAAGGTCGGACCCGATCGTTTCGCCTCGGGGACGGATCGGACCCGCTAGCGTCCACGTTTGTACTGCTAGGGGCTCGTCATCGGCGGGGGGACGGGACACAGCCGAACCCAGCCCTGCGGGACAGAAGGAGGGGTCTGTCCATGACCCTGAAATGGTTGGCAGTCGTGGTCGCGGTGGTGTCGCTGACATCGTGCGTGACCGGCAACGTGGTGGTCGGCGTACTGGACGGCGGGCAGCTTCCCCTGGTCGTCAACCTCTTCGCGCTCACCACGGCCGGCACCGCGGTGATCCTCGCCGTCGTCGCCGAGCTGCACGATCGGCTCAACGACCGGGTCAGCGCGCTCACCGAGTTCCTGGTGGCGCGGCTCAACGAGATCGAGGCGCACACCGGCGACCGCAACACCGGCTTCGTGGAGGGCTACCTGCTCAGCCACGGGCAGGAGGCGGCCGTGGTGCCGTTCGGTCGCCGGGGACGAGGAGCCGCCGAACGCTGATCCCCACGTCGTTCCGACGTCACATCTCGGCCACGAATACGCCGCCCGGCGCGGGGTACGCTGACGCGCGTGCCGCCGTTGAATCTGGGCAACCAGCAGCCGAAGACCCCGTTGAACGCGGAGCACGCATGGCGTGCGACCGCTGACCGCGCGGGTGACGTCGTCCTCTTCTTCGACTTCGACGGCACACTGGCGCCCGTCGACGACGACCCCACGGCCGTACGGCCCGCGCCCAACGTGCTCACCGCGCTGGAGGCGCTCGCCCCGCACGTCCGCCGGATCGCCATCGTCTCCGCCCGCCCGGTGGACTTCCTGCGTGACCACCTCGGCGGCCTCGCCGGCATCGACCTGTACGGGCTCTACGGCCTGGAGCACAGCCACTCCGGCGGCGAGACGGTCACCGAGCCGGCCGCCCTGCCGTGGGTGCCGACCATGTCGGAGCTGGCCGAGCAGGCCCGCGCCGAACTGCCGCCCGGCGCGCTCGTCGAGTTCAAGCGGCTCTCCGTGGCGCTGCACTGGCGTACCGCCCCGCAGCTCGGCGACCTGGTGCAGGAGTGGGGCCGGGCCCAGGCCGAGCGGCTGGGCCTGCGCGCCCAGCCGGGCCGGATGGTGCTGGAACTGAAGCCCCCTGTCGACCGGGACAAGGGCATGGTGATCGGCGAGACGGTCCGGGACGCCGGTGGCGCCTGGTACTTCGGCGACGACGTCTCCGACATCAAGGCGTTCGCCGCGCTGCGCGCCCGCGCCGCCGCCGATCCCGACTTCCTCGGTGTCTGCGTCGCCGTCGCCAACCCGGAGACCGGTCACGAGGTGGCCGACGCCGCCGACCTGACTCTGGACTCCCCGGCCGCCCTGGCCGACTTCCTCACCGCCGCCCTGCCCCACCTCCGCTGACACCCCCGCCCCCGCGGTTTCTCCCCCGCGATCTTGCACTTGCCGCCCCGGCAAAGCAGGGCAAAAGCCCCGCCCTCGGGGCCGAAAGTGCAAGATCGCCGGGGCGAGGGCGGGGCGGGGCGAGAGGGCGGCGGGTGGGGGCGCCCGGGGGTCAGGTGCCGAAGCGGCGCTGGCGGGTGGCGTAGGAGCGCAGGGCCCGCAGGAAGTCGACCTTGCGGAAGTCGGGCCAGTTCAGCTCGCAGAAGTAGAACTCCGAGTGCGCGCTCTGCCAGAGCATGAAGCCGGAGAGCCGCTGCTCGCCACTGGTCCGGATGATCAGATCCGGGTCCGGCAGCCCCTTCGTGTAGAGGTGCTCGGAGATGTGGTCGACGTTGATCGAGGTGGCCAGCTCCTCGATCGTGCCGCCGTTCGCCGCGTGCTCCACCAGCAGCGAGCGGACCGCGTCGGCGATCTCGCGCCGCCCGCCGTACCCGACTGCGATGTTGACCTGAGCCCCGCCGTCGCGGTCGCGGGTGCGTTCCTCGGCGGCCTTGAGCGCGGCGGCGTGCTGCGCCGGCAGCACGTCGAGCGCGCCGACCATCCGCAGCCGCCAGGGGTTGCCCTCCTCCGCCAGCTCGGTGGTGAGGTCCTCGATGATCTGGAGCAGCGGGTCCAGCTCGGCGGCCGGGCGGGACAGGTTGTCGGTGGAGAGCAGCCAGAGTGTGACGTGCCCGACGCCTGCCGCGTCGCACCAGCGGAGCAGCTCCTTGATCCGCTCGGCGCCCATCCGGTGGCCGTCGTTCGGGTCGACGAAGCCCATCTCCCGGGCCCATCTGCGGTTGCCGTCGCACATCACGCCGACGTGTGCGGGTACGGGCTTGCCCGCGAGCTTCGCCGTCAGCCGGCGCTCGTACACGGAGTAGAGGAGTTTCCGCAGAGTCATCACCTTGCAGGGTAGCGACCCGCGGGAGAGATCAGTGTCTCGGTGGCATATCACCTGACTGTGCGCCGGTCCGGCGTGGTCGCGGCAGGTCCGCCCCGATCGCCATCAGGGTGCGCGCGTCCAGCCGGCCGTCACCGAGTCCCAGCTCCACCACGGTGCGGTAGACGCGTTCGTCCCGCCGGGCCGCGCCGACCACCGCGTCGACCACCCGGCGCCGCCGGGCCAGCCACGCCGCCACCGAGCTGTGCCGCAGGTGGGTGCCGAGCCGGGCGCGCAGCGCGGCGGCGTACGCCCGGGCGGCCTCGGCCGGGGAGCCGGCCGCCGCCGCGCCGGCGAGCGCTCCGGAGCGCAGCGCGTAGAAGATGCCCTCGCCGGTGAACGGGTTGATCAGCGACAGCGCGTCCCCGGCCAGCACCACCCGTCCGCGGCCGGGCGCGGGCCGGTGGGTGGACAGCGGCAGGTGGTGGGCCCGCAGGCCGGTCACCGTGGCCGGGTCGACGTCCGGGAGCAGCGCGGCCATCCGGTCCAGCAGGTGCGCGCGGGTCAGCGGTTCGCCGCGCAACACCTCCCCGTACCCGACGTTCGCGCGACCGTCGCCGATCGGAAAGGCCCAGGCGTACGCGGGCCAGCGCGCCGCCGAGGTGACGATGAGCTGTTCGGGCGGCCCGGCCGGTGTGGGCGCGTAGCCCCGGATGGCGAGCGCCAGGTGCCGGTCCGGGTTGACCGGGTGGCCGAGCGCGCGCCGTACCACCGATCCGGCGCCGTCAGCGCCGACCACCGCCCGTGCGGACAGCTCTCCGTCGAGCACCACCCGGTCGGCGGCGATGTCCACCCGGCGTACGGTGTGCCGCCGCAACTCCGCGCCGGCCGCCACCGCCGCTGCCACCAGGCGCGCGTCGAACACCTGGCGGGGCACCGTGTACGCGGGCCGGGGCAGCGTCCGGGCGACGGTGCCGCCACCGGGGCCGACCAGGCGCAGCGCGGGCAGCGGTGCGTAGCCGTCGACCGCCCCGGTCACGCCCAGCTCGGCGAGGACGTCCAGCGCGTGCGCGGCGATGCCGTCTCCGCACGCCTTGTCGCGGGGGAAGTTGGACCGGTCGAGCAGCAGCACCCGCGCCGCCCCGGCCCGCCGCGCGCCGAGCGCTGCGGCCGCTCCGGCCGGCCCGGCCCCCACCACCACGACGTCCCACACCCCCTCATCCTGCCCCGCCGCACCCCGCCCCGGGCGACGATCATGAGGTTGACGGCAGCGAAGGAGATCGAATAAGCCGCCAACTTCATGGTCAACCGAGTGAGGGTGGGTTGCGGGTGGCGCGGTGCAGGGAGTAGAAGGTGAGGGCCGCCGCCGTGACCAGGGGGGCGCCGTCGCGGATCAGGCCGTCGGTGCCGAGCAGCCACCAGCACAGCGGCAGGTCGATCGCCAGGACGCCGAGTGTGACCACTACCAGCGCCCGGCGCGCCCATGCCCGGTCGCGCAGCAGGAAGGCGGTGCAGAACAGCACGGCGTAGCTGACCGCGATCCCGGCGCCGAACCAGAAGATCAATGCCGGTACGGCGGCCAGCCGCCCGTCCAGTACGGCGCCGGTCGCGACGAGCGCCGGCACCAGCATCAGCGGGCTGTAGGTGAACGCCGCGACCCGGGCGGTGAGCAGCCAGCCGTTCGCCTGCGGGCGCTTCGGCGCCATCTCCCGCCAGGCGATCGTCCCGCCCTCGACGACCAGGCCCTTGCGGTGCCGGACCAGGTGCGCGCGGATCGCCTCGGAGCGGTAGAGCAGCACCACCACGGCGACGCAGAGCGCGGTGAGCACGGCGAACCCGACCAGGCCCGGCAGCGCGGGCACCCCCTGCCGGGGCACGATCAGCCGCCCGACCGCGAAGATCGTGGTCACGGCCAGGATCAGCCCGAACGGCCGCGCACCCACCCGGCCCTTGTTCACCTGCCCGATCAGCAGCAGGAAGCCGAGCGACCGGAGCATCGCCCAGCCGGTGCGTACGGCCAGACCGAACTCCTGCTCCGGGGCGTACCAGTAGTTGAGCAGCTCGACCACGACGGTGGCCGCCGCGGTCACGGCGAGCAGCGTGGTGAGCGCCCGGACGGCGGACGGCCGCCGGACCTCGACAGGTTCAGCGGCCGTCCTCATGGCATCCGATGTTGCCCGGCGGGGGCAACAGGCACACCTGTTACTTCTGCGGCTCCGCGTCCAGCCGGGCGCGCAGCGCGTCCAGCTCGGCCCAGAGCACGCCGGGGAGCTTGTCCCCGAACTTCTCGAACCACTCGGTGACCAGCGGCAGCTCGTTGCGCCACTCGTCCGGGTCGACCTTCAGCGCGATCCGGACGTCCTCCGGGGTCATGTCCAGACCCTCGACGTCGAGCGCGTCCTGCGCCGGGACCATGCCGATCGGCGTCTCCACGGCCTCGGCCCGGCCCTCCAGCCGCTCGATGACCCACTTGAGCACGCGGGAGTTCTCGCCGAAGCCCGGCCAGAGGAAGTTGCCCTCGGCGTCCTTGCGGAACCAGTTCACGTAGTAGATCTTGGGCAGCTTGGCCTCGTCGCCGTCCGCGCCCTTGCCCATCTCGATCCAGTGCCGGAAGTAGTCGCCGGCGTTGTAACCGATGAACGGCAGCATGGCCATCGGGTCGCGGCGGACCACGCCGACCGCGCCGGAGGCGGCAGCGGTCGTCTCCGAGGAGAGCGTGGCGCCCATGTAGACGCCGTGCACCCAGTCGCGGGCCTCGGTGACCAGCGGGATGGTGTCCCGGCGGCGGCCACCGAACAGGATCGCGTCGATCGGCACGCCGTTCGGGTCGTAGTAGTCGTCGGCCAGGATCGGGCACTGCGTGATCGGCGTGCAGAAACGGCTGTTCGCGTGCGAGGAGAGGCTCTCGCTCTCCGGCGTCCAGTCGTTGCCCTTCCAGTCGATCAGGTGCGCCGGCGGCTCACCCATGCCCTCCCACCAGATGTCGCCGTCGTCGGTGAGCGCCACGTTGGTGAAGATGGAGTTGCCCCGGTCCAGCGTCCGCATGGCGTTGGCGTTGGTCTTCCAGTCGGTGCCGGGTGCGACGCCGAACAGGCCGTACTCGGGGTTGATCGCGTAGAGGCGGCCGTCCGCGCCGAACCGCATCCAGGCGATGTCGTCGCCGATGGTCTCGACCTTCCAGCCCGGGATGGTCGGCTCCAGCATGGCGAGGTTGGTCTTGCCGCAGGCCGACGGGAAGGCGCCGGCGATGTGGTAGACCTTGCCCTCCGGCGAGGTGATCTTGAGGATCAGCATGTGCTCGGCGAGCCAGCCCTCGTCGCGCCCCATCACGCTGGCGATACGCAGCGAGTAGCACTTCTTGCCGAGCAGCGAGTTGCCGCCGTAGCCGGAGCCGTACGACCAGATCTCCCGGGTCTCCGGGAAGTGCGAGATGTACTTGGTCTCGTTGCACGGCCACGCCACGTCCTGCGCACCCGGCGCGAGCGGGGCGCCGATGGAGTGCAGCGCGTGCACGAAGTCGGCGTCGTCGCCCATCGCCTCCAGGATCGACGACCCCATCCGGGTCATGATCCGCATCGAGGCGACGACGTACGGGCTGTCGGTGATCTCCACGCCGAACATGGGGTTCTCGGCCTCGACCGGGCCCATGCAGAACGGGATGACGTACATGGTGCGCCCGCGCATGCTGCCGCGGTACAGCTCCGTCATCGTCCGCTTCATCTCGGCCGGCGCCATCCAGTTGTTGGTGGGGCCGGCGTCCGCCTCGTCGACGGAGCAGATGAAGGTGCGCTCCTCCACCCGGGCGACGTCCGTGGGGTCGGTACGCGCGTAGAACGAGTTGGGCTTCTTCTCGGGATTGAGGCGGATCAGGGTGCCGTTCTCGACGAGTTCGTCGGTGAGGCGGCGCCACTCCTCATCAGACCCGTCCACCCAGACCACACGGTCCGGGGTGGTCAGTTCCGCGACCTCACGTACCCAGGCGAGCAGCTTGGGGTTGGACGTCGGGGCCTGATCGATACCCCGAACAGCAGCCGGAGCAACCATGTCACTTCTCCTTGTGGTCGACGCTGACCGATCTATGGGGTGCACGAGTTCCGGCGGGCTGGTACGCCGCCTCGTGGAAACCTGGGATTGGGCTCAGCGTAAACCGGACTGCCTCGTCAGTCAGTGGGACTGGTTGTGAAGAACTGCACAAGGTACGGCCACGCTGCGGCATCACGATCTGATACCCGCTTTCGCGCGCAGTTTCACGCAAATCCTGCGGTGAACCTTCGACGGCCGGGTCCGGCACCGAGTGACCGCGACGCCCGATCGCGTTGAAGCGTACGAACATGTCGCGAAAGACGATTCCGTGATGCGCTCCACAGATTCGCACAGCGCGTTACGCTCTGCTCACGGACATCGAGAACGGGCGACGCCTCTCCGACCCAGGCAGCCCGAGCGCGACGGCCGCGGCGAAGCCGTCGTGGCCGACTCGCCGTTGCAGTCCGCCCGGTTACCGCGCAACCGGTACTCTCGGCGGGTGGCCGCGACGATGACCGGAGACCAACCGGGGGCTCCGCAGACCCGCCGGGGTCCGATCGGAGCACTGCTCGACCGTTTCGGTCACCTCATCCACGAGCTGAGCAAGTTCGCCACCGTCGGCGGCCTGGCCTTCGTCGTGGACTTCATCCTCTTCAACTACCTGTCCAGCGGCCGGGACATGGCGCCGCTGGCCGCGAAGACCATCTCCACGGTGATCGCCGCGACCGTCGCCTTCCTCGGCAACCGGTTCTGGACGTGGCGGCACCGGCAGCGGTCGAACCCGGCCCGCGAGTACGCGCTGTTCTTCTTCTTCAACGCGGTCGGCCTCGGCATCGCGGTGGCCTGCCTGGCGATCAGCCACTACGGGCTGGGTGCGATCTGGCCCGCGGTGTTCCAGACGCCCCTGGCCGACAACATCGCCAGCTTCGTCGTCGGCACCGGCCTGGGGACGCTCTTCCGGTTCTGGTCGTACCGACGGTTCGTCTTCGTCGAGGCGGGAACACCTCCCGTTCCGGCAACGAGCCACGACCGAGAGTCCGGGGCGTGACGAACCGCCCATCCCGACCCGCCGGGCCCAGCCGGCCCAGCCAACTGCCTAAGGTGTTCCGCATGCCTGGAGTCCGTCTGCTGCCCGAGCGCTGGCAGAAGTTCATCCACGAGGCGCTCAAATTCGGCATCGTCGGCGGCATCAACACCGTCATCAATTACGCGGTGTTCAATGCGCTGGCACTCACGGTTTTCCGTGACGGTCAGCTGAAGGCGACAGTGATCGCGACGATTGTCGCCACGATCACGTCGTATCTGATGAATCGTCACTGGACGTACCGTGATCGACCGAAATCGGCACTCCGGCGCGAATACGTCCTGTTCTTCCTCTTCAACGGCGCGGGTCTGCTCATCGAACTCGGCGTCCTGGCCCTGGCCAAGTACGGCCTCGGCGTACACGGCCTGCTCGCGCTGAACGTCGCCAAGACCATCGGTGTCCTGCTGGCCACGCTGTTCCGCTTCTGGTCGTACCGCACGTTCGTCTTCCAGCCGGTACCCAAGCACGCCGAGGAGACCTGGCACTCGGTGCCGCGTGACGAGTGGGACAACGTCGCCGAGATGGACCCGGTGGCCGAGCTGGCCGAGTCGGTCAGCGAGCTGGAGGAGGAGGAACCAGCTCCGGGCGCCGGCCGGGTGGCCGACTTCCCGCCACCGCGTGGCCGCCCCGCACCGGCGGACGCCGGACTGGGTGGCGCGCTCGGCGCCGACCTGGACGCCGAACTCGCCGCGGAACTCGAGCCCCGCCGCGCCCGCCGCTGAACGACGAAAGGCCGGCACCCCTGACACGGGGTGCCGGCCTTTTCCGTCGGTCAACGTCAGGGCTGGTCGCGCAGGGCCTTGCCCTCGGTCATGTCGGCCAGGATCTCGCGCATCTCGCCGTCACCCAGGCTGTGCTTGTCGTGGTGCGCCTCGACCAGCTCGTAGAGCTTCGTCTGAACCTTGTCCACGCCCGGCACGTCGTGCAGCACCGACTGGCCGCGCTCACCCGCCGACTCGATGGTCAGCGTGCCGCAGCCGAGCAGCCGCTCCACGAAACGCTGGTGCATGGCGTGGTCGTTGATCCGGGTCAGCGGCAGGTCCCGCCGGTTACGCGACAGCACCCCCTGCTGGAGCAGCACCCGCTCGTTGGTGAACAGGTAGTGCGTGGTGCGCCAGACCAGGAACGGCCACAGACCCAGCCACAGCACCAGTGCCAGGCCGACCACCGCGATCGCGTAGAGCGCGATCGTGCCGCCGCTGCCGTCGGGCAGCAGGAGCCACCCGGCGACGACCGCCGCGACGGCGAGCACGAGCACCAGGACCGGCCGGATCAGGGCCTTCCAGTGCGGGTGCAGGTGCAACACGACGTGCTCGTCCTCGGTGAGCACGTCTTCGGGGAACGCCACGGCTGAACCTCCTCGCAGAACCGGACGCGCTGACCGTAACCGGTCGGCGCATCCGGCCGGCATCGGCCGCGCGGACGGCTACCCGTGGTTGTTAACAGGGGGCCCTTCCTCTACCGGAGGCGTTAAGAGGGTGCCCTTCCTTTCACCGCAGGTGCAGCACGTCGCCTGCGGCCAGCCGCAGCGTCTCGGCGCCCGTCTCGACCAGGAGCTGCCCGTCGGCGTCCACGCCGGTGGCGGTGCCGTGCGCCTCGCGGCCGTCGGGCAGCAGCACCCGCACCTGGCGCCCGACGGTGGCGCACCCCGCCAGGTACGCCTCACGCAGCCCGCTGGCCTCCGCGTCGCCTCCGGCGTCACGCCAGCGCTCGTACCAGTCGGCGAGCGAGCGCAGCAGCGCCCGCAGCAGCGGATCGCGGTCGGTGGCGGTGGCGCCGGCGAGCTGGAGCGAGGTGGCGGGCAGCCCGGTCGGGTTCTCGGGCAGCTCGTCGGCGCGCAGCGTCACGTTCAGCCCGACACCGACCACGATCGCGGGGGGCATGTCGTTCTCCCCCGGCACCGCCTCGGCCAGCACCCCGGCGCACTTCGCACCGTCCACCAGCAGGTCGTTGGGCCACTTCAGCCGCGCGTCCAGCTCGGCCAGCAGCCGTACCGCCTCGGCCAGCGCGACACCGGCCAGCAGCGGCAGCCAGCCGTACCCGGTGGTGGGCACGGGCGACCAGCCGCGCTCCGCGACCGCCTCGCCGGGCCGCAGCAGCACGCTCGTCGCGAGACCGGCGCGCGGCGGCGACTGCCAGACGCGGCCCCGGCGGCCGCGGCCGGCGGTCTGCCGCTCGGCGACCACCACCAGGCCCTCCGGCTCGCCGGCCCGCGCCGCGGCCACCACGTCCGCGTTCGTCGAGCCGGTCTCGGCCAGCAACTCCAACCGGCGCCAGGGCCCGTGCGGCGCGACGAGCGCGCGCCGCAGCCGGGCCGCCGACAGCGGCGGTCGGTCCAGATCGGTGTACGGCGAACCGGGCATCCCGCCAGCCTACGGCCACCGGGTCCGCCGGTCGCCGCGAAGCGGTGAGGCGCACTGCACAGCCTCAGACACCTGAACCATCGTTATATTCCACGGGTGACTACCGAGACCGGGTTCAACATCCACACGACCGCCGGCAAGCTGGCGGACCTGGAGCGACGGCTCGACGAGGCGGTGCACGCCGGGTCGGCACGCGCGGTCGAGAAGCAGCACGCGCGGGGCAAGAAGACCGCCCGCGAGCGGATCGAGATGCTCCTCGACGAGGGCTCGTTCGTCGAGCTGGACGAGTTCGCCCGGCACCGCTCGACCAACTTCGGGCTGGAGAAGACCCGCCCGTACGGGGACGGCGTGGTGACCGGCTACGGCACCGTGGACGGCCGGCAGGTCTGCGTCTTCTCGCAGGACTTCACCGTCTTCGGCGGCTCCCTCGGCGAGGTCTTCGGCGAGAAGATCGTCAAGCTGATGGACCTCGCCATGAAGATCGGCTGCCCGGTCGTCGGCATCAACGACTCCGGCGGCGCGCGGATCCAGGAGGGCGTCACCTCCCTCGGCCTCTACGGCGAGATCTTCTTCCGCAACGTCCGGGCCAGCGGCGTCATCCCGCAGATCTCGCTGATCATGGGCCCGTGCGCGGGCGGCGCCGTCTACTCCCCGGCGGTCACCGACTTCACCGTCATGGTCGACCAGACCTCGCACATGTTCATCACCGGCCCCGACGTGATCAAGACGGTCACCGGCGAGGACGTCGGCATGGAGGAACTGGGCGGCGCCCGCACCCACAACACCCGCAGCGGCAACGCGCACTACCTCGGCACCGACGAGGAGGACGCGATCGAGTACGTCAAGGCGCTGCTGTCGTACCTGCCGTCGAACAACCTGGACGAGCCGCCGGTCTTCGACGCGCCCGCGATCCTCGACGTCACCGATGAGGACCGGGAGCTGGACACGCTGATCCCGGACTCGGCGAACCAGCCGTACGACATGCACCGGGTCATCGAGCACGTGCTCGACGACGGCGAGTTCCTCGAGGTGCAGCCGCTGTACGCGCAGAACATGGTGGTCGGTTTCGGCCGCGTCGAGGGGCGCCCGGTGGGCGTGGTGGCGAACCAGCCGATGCAGTTCGCCGGCACGCTCGACATCGCCGCGTCGGAGAAGGCGGCCCGGTTCGTGCGCACCTGCGACGCGTTCAACGTCCCGGTGCTCACCTTCGTCGACGTGCCCGGTTTCCTGCCCGGCACCGGCCAGGAGTGGGACGGCATCATCCGCCGCGGCGCGAAGCTCATCTACGCGTACGCCGAGGCCACCGTCCCGAAGGTCACAGTCATCACCCGCAAGGCCTACGGCGGCGCGTACGACGTGATGGGCTCCAAGCACCTCGGCGCGGACCTGAACTTCGCCTGGCCGACCGCGCAGATCGCGGTGATGGGCGCGCAGGGCGCGGTGAACATCCTCTACCGCTCGGAGCTGGCGAACGCCGAGGACCCGGCCGCCGTCCGCGCCGAGAAGATCGCCGAGTACGAGGACACGCTCGCCAACCCGTACATCGCCGCCGAGCGCGGCTACGTCGACGGGGTGATCCCGCCGCACGAGACGCGTACCCAGATCGTGCGGGCGCTGCGGGTGCTGCGCACCAAGCGCGAGACGCTGCCGCCGAAGAAGCACGGCAACATCCCGCTGTAGCCGACCTGGTGCCCCGCCACCGAGTCGGCGGGGCACCGGCGTCAGCAGCCCGGGTTCGCGGCCACGCACATCCGCTCGGCCGCGACCCGCGCCATCTGCCGTACCTGTTCCTCGGTCACCCTGGCCTCGGGCACCTGGCCCTGGGGCAGGTCGGTCCGCAGCCGGCCGGACGGGATCAGCACCGTCACCAGGTCACCCACCCTTACGACCAGCCGGTCCTCGTACAACGGCGTATAGCCGGGCGGCCGGCCGGTCGCCTGGTCCGGCGGCACGCTCGCCTCGTGGCGCAGCAGCAGCGCCTGATCTCCGGCGAAGCCGCTCGCCGCGACGTACCAGCGGTGCACGACCTCGGCGCTGACCATCCCCCGCTCGGTGTAGGCCTGGCCCGTCGTCCGCCACGCGCCGCAGGCCGCGACAGTGCCCTCCAGGTCGGTGACGAACCGGCCCGCCGCCCCGGGTTCCATCCGGTAGACCTCTTGGGTGAGGACCGATCCGACGGTGGTCGCGGGCTCGGTCGGCGGTTCCATCAGGGTCTGCGACCGCGAGTAGCGCGAGCGCGGTTCCTCGGCCGGCCGCCCCTGTTCCCGGGCGCAGACCTGGAGGAGGTCGTCGACCCGGACCGGCTCGTCGAGGCCGGTCTCGCTGAGCCGCTCGCCTGTGGGAACGGGGATGTCGGCCGGTTCCAGCATCGCCTCGGCCACGATCTCCCCCGGCCCGTCGACGGCGCCGGCGGGCGGTAGCGGCGCACCGCCCCGATCCACGAGGGTCGCGGTGAGCGCCGCGACGACCACCACCGAGACCGCGGCGAGCGCGGCGGAGCGCCGGCTGCGCCGCCGGGCCGTGGCCCGGATCGCCTCCGGCTCCGGCCAGGTGACGTTGCGCAGGTCCCGGTGCAGCAACTCCACGAGCGCGACGTCGTCAGGCATCTGCCGCCTCCTCTTCCAGGTCCACCACGGCGAGCAGCCCGGCGAGCGCGGTCCGCCCCCGGGACAGCCGGGCCTTGACGGTGCCGATCGGGGCCTCGGTCTCCCGCGCCACCTCGGCGACCGGCATGCCGAGCAGGTAGTGCATGGCGATCGCGGTGCGCTGGGCCTCGGGCAGCCGGCGCAGCGCGGCGACCACGTCCAGCGTCTCGGTGCTCGGCGCCGGCACGTCCGCCACCGCGCCATGGCGCAGGTAGGCACGGGCCCGGCTGCGCAGGCTGCGCCAGCGGCTCACCGCGATCCGGCTCGCCACCACCCGTACCCATGCCTCCGGGTCGTCGTACGCACGCACTGTGGACCACCGCTGCCAGGCCCGGATGTACGCCTCCTGCACGGCGTCCTGCGCCTCGGCGAGGTCGCCGGTGAGCACGTAGACGAAGCCGAGCAGCCGCTGCCGGCTGCCCCGGTAGAACTCGTCGAAGCCGTCGCTGTCGGGCACCTGCCACCTCCCCGTGTTCGTGAGGGGACACGCCTGGCGGCGCGGCGCGGGTTGCCCGCTCAGCCGAGCAATTTCTCCAACTCGCCGAGCGGGAAGCCGCCGGCCGGGATCCGGTCCTGGACCGCCCGGCGTACCGCGGTCTGCACCGCCGCGTTGGCCGGGGTCGGTACGCCGTGCAGTCGCCCGAGCAGCACGATCTCGCCGTTGAGGTGGTCGGTCTCGACCGAGCCCGCACCACGGGCCAGGCTCTGCCAGGTGGAGCCGCCGGAGCGCTCCGCGCCGCCGACCGGCCGGTGCGACACCAGGTCACCGCGTTCGGCGGCCTCCTCCTCGACCGAGGTGTGGGCGATGCCGGCGGCCGCGAGCGCCGCCTCGCCCTCGGCGCGTACCCGTTTCGACAGGGCTTCGGGCACGTCCCGGCCGAGCAGCGCCTGGAGGCCGTTGCCGAGGTTGGCGAGCAGCTTGCCGTACTTCCAGCGCATCACGTCGTCGCGCACCGGCGCGACGAACCCGGCGGCGGTCAGGTCGGCGGCGACCGCGCGGCTGGTGTCGTCGGCGCCGCTCGGGTAGCGGCCGATGTGCAGCATGCCCGGATGCGGATGGCCGTTGGCGACCACCACGCCCGGCTCCAGGTGGGTGGCGGGCAGCCACACGCACACCGGGTGTACGCGGGCGAAGCGCCGCAGCGCGGCCGGCTCGTTCGCGACGCCGTTCTGGGCCAGCACGACCGGCAGCCGTTCGCCCGCCGTCCCGCCACCCTCGACCGGGGCGTCCGCCCAGACGTCGAGCGCCGACACGGTGTCCTGCGACTTCACGGTGAGGACCAGCACTGTGTCCGCCGGCAGCGGCGGCCCGTCCGGCCCGGCCACCGCCGGGAGCCGGCCGGTCACGTCACGGTCCGGCGTGCGCAGCGTCAGACCCCGCTCCCGGAGCGCGCCCAGGTGCGCGCCGCGGGCCACGAGCGTCACGTCGTGGCCGGCGTCGGCCAGGAGTACGCCGATGGTGCCGCCGACCGCGCCCGCTCCGATGATCACGTATCGCACGGTCCGATTCTGCCCTGCCGCGAGGCGACCCGCTCCGGGACGAGATGCGGTTCGGCTCGGTCAGGCGGTGAGGCCCGATTCGGCGAGGATCGGGCCGGCCAGCAGCAGCGCTCCGGCGGCGAGTGCGCCCACGCTCACCAGCAGGAACACGCCCACCCAGAACAGCGCCGGGAACGGCGTGATCCGGGCGAGCTGGTCGGCGTCGGACTGCGGCATCCGGCCCCGGGCGCGTTGCCTGTGCAGCTCGAACACCGGCCGTACGCCGCCGATCAGCAGGAACCAGACCGACGTCCAGGCGAACGCGGCCTGCACCTCGGGCGAGGTGTACCAGGAGACGGCGAGCACCACCCCACCGGTGACAAGCAGCGACAGCACGCCGAACAGGTTGCGGATCATCACCAGCATGGCCAGCAGCAGCGCCACCGCGAGCCAGAGCAGCAGCGTGATCCGGTTCCCGGCCAGCAGCCACGCGCCGCCGAGGCCGAGCAGCGACGGCGCGACGTATCCGGCGAGCAGCGTGAGGATCATGCCGGGCCCGGTGGGACGGCCGGCGGAGAGCGTGAGCCCGGAGGTGTCCGAGTGCAGCCGGATGCCGTGCAGCCGCCGGCCGGTGAGCAACGCGACGAGCGCGTGGCCGCCCTCGTGCGCGATGGTCACCGCGTTACGGGCGATCCGCCAGGGCAGCCGGGCCACGACCACCGCGAGCGCGACCACGGCGGTGAGAACCACGAGCAGCGGCGGCGGGTCCGGCTGGGCGCTGGTCAGCGTGTCCCAGAGCGTGGTGAGACCGTCGATCAGGGGCATGGGCGGGGAGCCTACCGCCCCGAGCCGTGTCGTTCGACCGGCGTGCTCCCGCAGCCGGTCAGACTTGGCCGGGCAGTTACTGGAACGGAGATGATGTCGGGTGGATTCGGTAACTGGTGCGTCCGTGACCCCGCTGACCGAGGCCGATTATCTCGCGATGGGCGACGGTCACCACCGCGTCGAACTGTTCGACCGAGGACTGGTCGTCAGCCCCGCCCCGGACCTGCGGCATCAGCGGGTGGTGCGCCGGTTGGCGAACGCCGTCGAGTCGGTGGCCGCGCCGGTCGGGTTCTGCGTCCATCACGGCGTCAACGTTCGGCTCGGCGTCGACCGGATCATGATCCCCGACCTCGTCGTCACAGATGCCGACGACGAGGGCGCGATCCTGGACGCGGAACGTGTGGCGCTGGTCGGCGAGGTCGTCTCGCCCCGGAACTCCGGAGTCGACCGGGTGTTGAAGATGCAGCTCTACGCGATCGCCCGGATTCCGTGGTACCTGCTCGTCGAGCAGGACGGCGACAGCCACTCGCTGCGGCTGCACCGGCTCGACGGCGCGCACTACGTCGAGGATGCCGTCGCCAAGGCAGGTGAGACGCTCAGTGTCACCGAGCCGTTCCGCTGGGCGATGGACCCGAGCGACCTGCGCTGATCCGCAACTGTCGCGCCACCTGGGCGAACGACGGCCGTCGATGAAGATTTCCTTTCTTCCTATTGCGATCTAGGGCACTAACCTCCAAAGATGGGCATCAATCAACGGACGTCCCTCTGGAGGCAACCATGGCCCGTACCAGACTCTCCGTACGCCGGCTTCTCGCCGCCGGCCTGGCCGCCGCCGCCACCGCGGCCGCGGCCCTCGTGGCGACCGCCGGACCGGCCGCCGCCGCGACCACGCCCGGGATCGACGTCTCCCGGTACCAGGGCAGCATCAACTGGACCAGCGTGCGCAACTCGGGCATCCAATTCGCCTTCATCAAGGCCACCGAGGGTACGAGCTACAAGGACCCGAACTTCAACGCGAACTACGTCAACGCGTACAACGCCGGGGTGATCCGCGGGGCGTACCACTTCGCCCGGCCGAACATCTCCGCCGGTTCCACCCAGGCCAACTACCTGGCCAGCAACGGTGGCGCCTGGTCGGCCGACAGCCGTACGCTTCCCGCCGCGCTGGACATCGAGGGCAACCCGTACAGCGGCGGCTACTGCTACGGCCTGAGCACCACCGGCATGCGCAACTGGATCCAGGACTTCCTGAACACCTACCGCTCCCGCACCGGCCGGTACGCGGTCATCTACACCACCACGAGCTGGTGGAACCAGTGCACCGGCAGCTGGACCGGCCCGTGGGCCAACCACCCGCTGTGGCTCGCCCGGTGGGCCAGCGCGCCGGGCACGCTGCCGGCCGGCGCCCCGTTCTGGAGCTTCTGGCAGTACACCAGCACCGGCTCCGTCTCCGGGATCAGCGGCAACGTCGACCGCAACTACTGGAACGGTGACCGCAGCCGGCTGATCGCGCTGGCCAACAACACCTGACCGGCGCGCGAAAGCAATGGGACCGCCTCGTCACGAGGCGGTCCCGCTGTCGTCCTACCCGAGGTCAGGCTCTGCGGCGCGCGGTGGCCGGGACGGGCACCGGCGTCCGGCGCATCAGGCGCCACGCCGCCACACCGGCGACAGTGAGCGTCAGCACGCCGAGGACCGCGACCGGCGCGGACAGGCCGGCGCTGATCAGGAGCAGTACGACGTCGCCGAGCGCCACGAGCATCCACAGTGCCAGCCGCGGGCCGGTGTACCTCCGTCGGTAACCCATGTCGCGCTTCCTTCCGTCGTCGGAGGGATTCATACCCCCGACGACGGAAAGCCATGCGAGCGAGTTTCGTAACCGCGGGATTCCCGGTCAGTTCTTGCGGTCCGGCACGAAGCCCTTGGTGATGATCTCCCAGTTGGCCAGGTTGGCGTCCCAGTCCTTTGCGGGCACCTCCCAGCGCAACGCGAAGCCCCGGTTGCTGGCGGTCGCCACACCCCGGTTGCGGACGTGGAAGCGGGTGTCGCCGTTGCGCGTCTCCAGCCAGTCCCAGTCGGCGCAGGTGCGGTAGTAGCCGTCGCACTTGGTGATGCCGACCAGCTTGTAGCCCCGCACACGCGACGCGCGGTACGGCTCCTGTTTCTGCCAGTCGGTGTACGCGTCGGGCTTCGGATCGGACGTCCACTGGATGAACAGCACCCGCCGGCTGCCGCCGACCTCGTAGAGCACGACGTTGTCCCCGCCGACCCGCGCCTGGAAGTTCTCCGGGATCGGCACCTTGAAGCCGTTCGGGCCGGTGTAGAGGCGCCAGCCGGCCGGCAACGCGGCCCCGGACGCCGACGGGCTGGCCGACGGCGTGGGGCTGGCCGACGCACTGGCCGCCGGAGCGCTCGGCGACGCGCTCTCGCTCGGCGCGGGCGGCGGCGCCGCCGACGCCGAGGTGCCGGCCGTCGGCTCACCGCCGTCGCCGTCGTCACCGCTGTTCAGCAGCGGCACGGCCACCACCAGGCCGACGAGCAGCAGCAGGACCAGTGCGCCGATCAGCAGGTTGCGCCGGTTGGGCGCGGACTTCTCGACCGGCAGCACCGCCGCCCGGCCGGTCGACGGCGCGGGATCGGCTGAAGCCGGAGCCGGGCTGACCGGCGCGGAGCCGGACGCGGCCGGGCTCACCGGCGCCGGGGTGTCGGTGACCGGCTCGCCGTCGAGCCGCGTCTCGTCCAGCGCCGGGTCGACGCCGTCCACCCGGGCCTCGTCGTCCACAAGCGTCTCGTCGGTCGAGGGCGCCAGGTCGAGCTTCGCCGTCGGGTCGGCGGGCGGCGGGGTCACCTTCGCGGTGGGACCGGCGTCCGAGGTGGTCGCCGGCACCTTCGCCGTCGGGTCGGCGGCTGCCGCCGTACCCCCGGTTGCGGCGACCCCGGACGCGGCGCGTTCGGCCTGGTCGGCCGGGCGCGGCGCGGGCACCAGCGGCGGGCGCGGCACGCGCGGACCGTTCGGCCCGGGCCGGCGTACGCCGTCCAGCAGCGAGATGCTCTTGGCCCGCCGGCCGGCGGCCTTGCGCAGCATGCGCTCGGCCACCTCGGCGGTGATCCGCTCGTCCGGGTCCTTGCGCAGCAGGCCCTGGAGCACCGGCTTGAGCGGCCCGGCGTTGCGCGGCGGCGGCATCGGCTCGGTGGCGAGCGCGGCGAGCGTGGCGATCGCCGACGGGCGCGCGTACGGCGACTTGCCCTCGACCGCCGCGTAGAGCGTGGCGCCGAGCGACCAGAGGTCGGCCTCCGGGCCGGCAGTGCCGTCGCGGGCGCGCTCCGGCGAGATGTACGCGGGCGAGCCCAGCACCATGCCGGTGCGTGTCACGTTCGGGTCGCCGGGGATGGTGGCCAGCCCGAAGTCGGTGAGCACCACGCGGCCGTCCTCGCCGAGCAGCACGTTGCCCGGCTTGACGTCGCGGTGCATGATCCCGGCCTTGTGCGCGGCCTTCAGCGCGTTCAGCACGCCGAGGCCGATCTCGACCGCCTTCGCCACCGAGACCGGGCCGTCCTCGGCGATGGTGTCCTGCAACGACTTCGACGCCACGTACTCCATGACGATCCACGGATCGCCGTCGGTGCGCAGCACGTCGAAGATGCGGACCACGTTGACGTTGTTGAGCCGGGCGATCGCCCGCGCCTCACGCAGCGAGCGCTCACGCATCTCGCGGCGCTCCTCCGGGGTGAGGCCGGGGGGCGGGACCAGTTCCTTGATGGCCACGTCCCGGTGCAGCACCTCGTCCCGCGCCTTCCAGACGCGGCCCATGCCGCCTTGACCGAGCGGCGTGAGAAGCCGGTATCGGTCGGCGACGAGTTGGGGGAGCGCGTTCGACATCGCAGAAACCGTACCCGGCCGCTGCGACGCCCACACCGTCGGCACGCCACTGTACGGCGAAGGTCGAATTCGCGACGCGTACCCTTGGGTCATGTCTGCCGAGGAGCCGCTGTTCCGGATCGTCCGTGGCGTGCCCACCGCCGAGGAGCTGGCCGCTCTGGTCGGCGCGATCGTGGTCCGCACCCGCCCGGCCCAGGCCGCCGCGCCGGCCCCCGTGTCGCAGTGGGCGCGCAGCGCACGCCCCACCCTGGCCGGGCCCGTCGCGGGGCCCGGCGCGTGGCGGGCCTCCGGCCTCCCCCGCTGAGCTCACCTCCCGCCCGCGGCGACGGGGGCGGGGCTGCCGGGATCAGCGTCGAGCCATTAACCTCACTCAGGGAAACCGTGTGGTGACGGGCAGGAGGCTCCGATGATCCCGGAGGACAACCAGCCAGCCGGCTGGCTGCGCGGCTACGGCGGCATCGAGGCCGACATCCGGCAGATGCGGGAGTTCGCCGACCGCCTCCAGGACGAGGTGACGCGCAACTACTCGCCGCACCTGTCCTACATCGCCGACGACATGAAGGCGCCGGTGCCCAACCCGGCCGACGCCTTCATCGAGCTGGTCCAGTTCCTCCAGGCCCACCACGACACCCAGACCGCCGCGGTGAGCGCCGTGTGGGATCTCGCACCGGCGACCGGCCGCCTCGCCGACGCCGCCGGGCGGATCGCCGCCCACTACGGCGACGCCGACGCGTTCTCCTCCGCCCGAGTGGCCGACGTCGAACGAGCGCTCGCCGGGCCGTCGAGCACCGTCGCCCGCCCGATGCCGCCACTGGCCGACCCCACCGCCCCCGAACAGAGCCGGGTGATCCTGCCGTGATCGAACGGGGCAGCGGACGCACCTCCGGGCTGACCGACTGGCGGCTGATGGACGTCCTCAGCATGTGGGCGTGCGTGCAGGACCAGGACACCGCCGGCCAGTGGAAGCAGGTAGCCGGCTGGCGCAAGGTCTGCGACCTCGCCCTGGCCCACCTGAGCCGCCTTCGGGAATACCGGCGCGGCCTGGCCGAGGCCTGGCCGCCGGAGACCAACACCGCCGCGCGGGCGTACATCGCCGAACTCGACCAGCTCATCGACCGCGTGCAGCGCACCCACGACGCCGCCGCCGCGAACTACGACGCGTTGGCGGCCGCCGCCCGCGCCATCGGCAGCGCGCGGGCCGAACTGCAGCCGCTGCACGAGGAGTACGCGAAGAAGCTGCGGCAGAAGCAGGCGTACGAGGCGACGATCGCCGACCCGAAGGCGGTGGCGGGCAGCCGGTTGCCGGAACGTCCCCCGGTGACGGACGACGACTTGGAGCAGTTGAACGTCCGGGCGCGCGGACTGATGACGGGACTGAGCGGCGAACTCCAGCACGCCCAGGTCATGCTTCGCCAGCCACCACCGAAGCCGGTACCAAAGGTAGATGACATTTCCGCGCGGCCTGGGACGGAGGTTGTCGCACCCGTGATCCCGCCGATTATTGCGGTACCACTACCGGCAACCCCTCCTGCTAGGACGAACCCGCCGCGCACTACCACCCAGACCACGCCCATGCTTCCAGCGCCCAGCACTGGTCCGATATTGGGCGGCGTGGGCAGCGTAGTGAATCCACCGCCTCCATCTCCGGCCTTGCCAAGCCCTCCGACCGCTCTGCCAAGCACTCCATCGGCCACAGGCATCAACCCTGTGCTGCCTCCTTCGGTAAGGCCAGGACCTCCGCGCCCGAATCAGATGCAAGGAAGTCCGATATCTGGATCCGTCCCACCTGCCAGCCCTACACGCTCAGCACCAATAGGAGGGCTGATAGGCGGCAACATTCCTCCGGGCTTGGCTCAACCGACCAGCGGCGGTCCTCGTAGGGTAAATCCCGTGGGCGGCGTCATTGGTGGCGGAGCAGCCGGGACAGCTCCCACTGGAGGGGCGGGATCCCGACCAGGAGCGGGGCGGAATGCGCAGCACATTAACGCTACGAACCTGCATCCTCTCGGCGGCAGTCCCACTACAGCAGGATCCGGCAGCTTCGGGCCTCTAAAGAGGGCATCCAAGAAGCCGGACGAGGAAGGCACCTGGGACTCCGATAATCCGTGGAGGACTAGCGAGGGGGTCGATCCCGTTGTACAGGCACCCGAAGATGAGGGGCCGATAGACCCGGGTCCGGCAATCGGCCTTCCTCGTTGAACATGCCGCGACTCCAAGCTGTTGCATCTGCCGTCCTGCTAATGGCCAGCTCTTTCCATATAGGCGGCAGCCCTCTTGGAGGGCAGTCAAACCAGTGGCACCTGCAATACCTGCAAGCATCCAAAGCACACACCATCAGCCGCGGCGAGCGTGTTGTTGTTGCTGTTCCTGACAGCGGAGTGACCACGCATCCAGACCTTGCGAACAACTTGATGCCAGGCACCGACGTTATTCCGGGCGGCTCCGGAAACGGGCAACAAGATAAGGACGGACACGGAACTGGCATGGCCGGGTTAATAGCGGCCAATGGACAAAACACCCACAGCGCCCTTGGCATAGCCCCGCAGGCGAAGATATTGCCGATCTACACGTCTCCAGCTCACGAGGACGGCACATCCGCCGCCCTCGCAATGGCCATTCGCTACGCGATCGAAAACCACGCTCAGGTAATCAGCGTATCGCTGACAGCCGGGGCTGATATTGAGCTACAACAAGCAGTCAGGGCTGCACTTAGCGCCGACATCGTTGTCGTCGCGGCAGCCGGCAACACTTCCAAATCCCCGCTCGTTGGCTACCCCGCTCGCGAGCCAGGCGTGATCGCTGTCGGCGGAATTGATCGACAGGGAAACCATGCTGACATCTCAGTCACCGGGCCAGAAATTGATGTCGTAGCGCCGGCTGTTGACATCTATAGCACCGGACTCAACAAGGGCTATCGAGTCGGCACCGGCACGTCGGATGCGACTGCGATCGTTGCCGGGGCTGCTGCTCTCATCCGCTCCAAGTACCCCAACCTCCCTGCCCAGGAAGTCGCCCACCGGCTGACCGCCACCGCCGTCGACAAGGGGCCACCCGGCCGCGACGACCAGTACGGCTACGGCGTGATCGACCTGGTCGCCGCGCTCACCGCCGACGTTCCCCCGCTCGGCTTCGAGTCCTCCAACGTCACGCCACCGGCGTCAGCGGAGGCAGCACCCGACAAGGGCGACGACGGCAGCGCGACCGTACGCGGGCTCGCCACGCTCGGTGTGCTGGTGGCGGCGGGCGGCGGGTACCTGTTCTGGCGGCGCCGCCGACGTGCCGACGACCCGCCGCCGAGGGTCAGCCGGTAGCGTCGGCGGGGTGTCGACCTCCGTACCGGTGCGCCTCGTGCTCGCCTCGCAGTCTCCCGCCCGCCGCAAGTTGCTCCAGGCCGCCGGGATCGAGCCGGACGTGCTGGTCAGCGGCGTGGACGAGTCGCAGGTGGTGAGCGATCGGGCCGAGGATCTGTGCCTGGAGCTGGCCCGGCTGAAGGCGCAGGCGGTACGTGATCGGCTGCGGCCCTCGCCGGACGAGCGCACGCTGGTGCTCGGCTGTGACTCGGTACTCGCCTTCGACGGCGAGATCCTCGGCAAGCCCGATGACGCGGCGGACGCCACCCGGCGGTGGCAGCGGATGCGCGGGCACAGCGGTGTCCTGCACACCGGGCACTGCCTGATCGACGTGACCCACGAGTCCCGCGCCGAGGCCGTCGCCTCGACCACCGTGCACTTCGCGGATGTCAGCGACGACGAGATCGCCGCGTACGTGGCGACGGGCGAGCCGCTGGCCGTGGCGGGCGCGTTCACCATCGACGGGCTGGGCGGGGCGTTCCTGACCGGGATCGAGGGTGACCCGGGCACGGTGGTGGGGTTGTCCCTGCCGTTGCTGCGCCGGCTGCTCGCCGAGGTGGAGCTGAGCATCGTCGACCTGTGGACGAAGATCGCGCCCGGGGGCCAGGAGATCGAACATCTCGGCTAACGTCCGGACATGACCACGAAGCCGCTGCCGCTCACCCCGGAACTGCACGCTTACCTGGTGGCCCACGGGTCCGCCCCGGACGAGATCGTCCAGGAGCTGGCCGAGGAGACCCGGGCGGCCCTGCCCGCCGAGGCGGTCATGCAGGTCGCGCCCGAACAGGCCGCGTTCCTGACGTTCCTGACCCGGCTGCTCGGCGTACGGCAGGCGGTCGAGGTCGGCACGTTCACCGGCCTCTCCTCGCTGGCCATCGCCCGAGGGCTGGCCGAGGACGGCCGGTTGACCTGCTTCGACATCTCCGAGGAGTACACGGGCGTGGCCCGGCGCTACTGGCAGCGCGCCGGTGTGCAGGACCGCATCGAGCTGCGCATCGGCCCGGCCGCGGAGACGCTGCGCGAACTGCCCCGCGAGCGTTACCTGGACTTCGCTTTCATCGACGCGGACAAGGTCGGCTACCCGATCTACTGGGACGAGCTGGTGCCCCGCATGCGTCCCGGCGCGGTGATCGCCGTCGACAACACGCTGCGCGACGGCCGGGTGCTCGCCCCGCGCAACGCCGACGACCGGGCGATCGCCGCGTTCAACGACGCGGTCATCGCGGACGTCCGGGTCGAGGCGGTCATGCTGCCGATCGCCGACGGGGTCACGCTCGCCCGGGTGCTCTGAGCC
The DNA here is from genome assembly GCF_007827625.1 of Micromonospora sp. CNZ297. Lineage (NCBI taxonomy): Bacteria > Bacillati > Actinomycetota > Actinomycetes > Micromonosporales > Micromonosporaceae > Micromonospora > Micromonospora sp. CNZ297. The sequence continues at coordinate 43,627 of NZ_VISU01000010.1, forward strand.
GACTGAACACAACCTCGCCGTGGTGGCGGCATCCCTGAGCACCGGATACCGCCACCTCGCCGACATGGAGTCGATCAAGCCACCCGCACCAAACAGGCAACGCACGGCGGCCATGACACCCACCGCCGACGACCTCACACTCGCCCGGGCGCGCTGAGCCAGCCGAACACAACCTCCCCGAAGTGGCGGCATCCCTGAGCACCGGATACCGCCACCTCGCCGACATGGAGTCGATCAAGCCACCCGCACCAAACAGGCAGCGCACGGCGGCCATGACACCCACCGCCGACGACCTCACACTCGCCCGGACGCTCTGAGCCGACCGAACACAACCTCCCCGAAGTGGCGGCATCCCTGAGCACCGGATACCGCCACCTCGCCGAGGTGGAGTCGATCAAGCCGCGCGGACCGGCGCGGGCAGGGCACGGCCCAGCCGTACGGTCAGCAGCACCGCCACTGCGATGAACGCGGGCAGCAGCAGGAACGCCGGGTGTGGGCCGACGCCGTCGGCCACCCATCCGAGCGCCACCGGTGCGATCCCGAAACCCACACCCATCGAGTACGCGGACCAGCCCGCCGCCTTGTCCGCGGCCGGACCGGCGACGGCCAGCGCGATCGAGATCGCCAACGGGTAGTGCAGCGCGTTGCCGAGCCCGAGCACGACCAGCCCGGTGACCGCGAGCCAGCCGACGGTGCTGCCCCAGAACAGCGCGAACCCGGCCATCGAGACGGTGAGCGCGCCGAGCAGCAGCGGCACCGGCGCCCAGCGCAACGCGGCCCGGCCACCGGCGAGCCGGCCGGCGAACATGCCGCAGACGATCGCAGCGACCGCCGCCGACGCCCCGCCCGCGCTCAGCCCGGCATGGGTCCGCAGCACGTCGGCGGTCCACAACGACAGGCAGACCTCGATCGACCCGGTGACGGACATCAGAACCCAGGCGATCCAGTACGCCCGCGGCAGCCGCCCCGCCGCACCGGAGCCGAAGGAGGAAACGGGCTCCCCGGAGGCGGGAACGGCCGAGGCCCGGACGGAGGAATCGGTGGCGACGGCCTCGACGGCACCGGAGGCGGGAACAACCGAAGCGGGCACGGCAGGAGCGGGAACGACCGAAGCCGGGACGGCAGGAGCGGGGACGACCGAAGCAGGCACCACGGGAGCGGTGACGACGGGAGCAGGCACCACGGGACCGGGGACGACGGGAGCAGGCACGACGGCCTCGGAAACCCCGAGGGCGGGGACAGCGGACACCCGGGTGGAGACGGCCACGGGGACGGGCATGCCGGCAGCCGCGTCAGCGGGGGCGGTTTTCGGCCCGCGTACCCGGAAAGTCAGGGCGGCGAGCGCGACGAGCGTGATCAGCCCGACCTCGACGGCCATCAGCGGTCGCCAGCCGAGACCGGCGTCGACGGTGGCGCCGATGGTCAGCGGCGCCAGGATGCCCATGCCGGCGCAGGCCGCGTTGGCCTCGGTGAGCGCGGCGGGGGCGGCGGGTCCGTGCCGGGCGGTGAGCATCACGCTGACGCCGCTGACGACCATCATGCCGAAGGTGGCGATGACCGCGACGGAGGCGAGCGTGGCCGGCAGCGGACGGAGCAGGCCGAGCGCGGTGACTCCGGCGGCGACACCGGCGAGGCCGAGCCAGATGGCCGGGCCGCGGCCGAGGCGGCGGGCGACCGGGGCGAACAGCGCGCCGCCGGCGAGCGCGCCTACGGCGATGCCGGTGCTGTGCAGGCCGGCGACGGCGGCGCTGGTGCCCTGTTCGTCGCGGAGCAGGGGTACGACCGGGCCGAACCCGTAGAGGAAGAAGCCCCACAGACCGAGCTGGGCGTAGGTCAGCCAGGTGATCCGGTCACGGGTGAGGCGGGGCACCGGCCTTACGCTACGCGCGCCCGGCCGGTGCCCCGCCCCTGCTGAGAGGTAGGTCTCCCCTGCTCAGCGGACGCTGCGGGCGAACTGGCGGGCGGCCCAGAACACGCCTGCGGCGGCGAGCACCGCGATGATGCCGAGGCCCTGCCAGACGCGGTCGTTGCCGAGGTCGCCGTTGAACAGCGCACGGGTGCCCTCGACCGCCCAGGAGAACGGGTTCCACTTGGCCACGCCCTGGAGCCAGCCGGGGGCGAAGGTGAGCGGCAGCAGGATGCCGGAGAGCAGCAGCACCGGCTGCGCGACTGTGTTCATCAGCGGGGCGAGCGCGTCCTCGCTCTTGACCTTGAGCGCGATGCCGTAGGAGACGGCCGAGGTCATCAGCGCGATGAGGGCGAGCATCAGGTACGCCAGGAGCAGGTTGCCGATGAACACGCGCAGGTCGAACGCGAGCGCCAGCAGCGTGATGATGATCGCCTGAGCGATCAGCGAGACGACGTCGCGCAGCGAGCGGCCGAGCAGCAGGGCGAGCCGGCTGACCGGGGTGACCCGGGAGCGCTCGATCACGCCGGCGCGCAGCTCGGCGATCAGGCCGAACCCCTGGAACAGGCCGCCGAAGATGGCCAGCAGCACGAGCAGGCCGGGCACGAAGATCTTGTACGCGGCGGCCTGGGTGGGCGCGTTCAGCGCCGGCTTGAGCAGCGGGGCGAACAGAAGCAGGTACATCACCGGCTGGAAGACGCCGACGAAGATCCATACCGGGTTGCGCAGCAGCAGTTGCGTCTGGCGCTGGAAGATCAGCCAGGTGTCGCGGGCGAGTTTCATGACAGCTTCTCCGGAGGTCAGGACTCGCGCAGCGAGCGGCCGGTCTTGGTGAGGAAGACGTCGTCCAGGCTGGGGCGGTGCAGCTCGATCGAGCGCAGGTCCAGCCCGGCGTGGTCGAGGCGGCGCAGCACCTGCGGGATGGCGGTGGCGCCCTCGTCGACGTAGAGGCGCAGGCCGCCCTCGTCGACGGTCTCCAGCTTGCTCACGTACGCCTCGGTGTCGAGCAGTTCGGCGGCGCGCGGGGTGCTCGGCGCGTCCAGGCCGACGATCACCACCTCGCCGGAGATCTCCCGCTTCAGCTCGGCCGGTGTGCCCTCGGCGACCACCTCGCCGTGGTCCATGATCGCGATGCGGTCGCAGAGCGCGTCCGCCTCGTCCAGGTAGTGCGTGGTGATGAAGACGGTCATCCCCTCGGTGCGCAGCCGGCGGATCTCGTCCCACATGTGCGCGCGGCTCTGCGGGTCGAGGCCGGTGGTCGGCTCGTCCAGGAAGACGATCTTCGGCTCGTGGATGATGCCGAGCGCGATCTCGACGCGCCGGCGCTGACCGCCGGAGTAGGTCTTGCACTTGCGGTCGGCGTACTCGGTGAGCTGGAACGCTTCGAGCGCGCGCTCGGCGCGGCGGTGCGCCTCGGCCTTGCCGATGCCGTAGAGGCGGGCCTGGAGGACCAGCTCCTCACGGGCGCTCGACTCGTCCCAGGTGCTGCCGCCCTGTGCGACGTAACCGATCCGGCGGCGCACCTCGGCCGGGTCCTTGCGCAGGTCGGCGCCGGCCACAGTGGCCTCGCCACCGTCCGGCTCGATGAGGGTGGCGAGCATCCGCAGCGTGGTGGTCTTGCCGGCGCCGTTGGGCCCGAGGAAGCCGAAGATCTCCCCCGCCGCCACGTCGAGGTTGACGCCGCGGACAGCGTCCACGGTCTTCGTCTCGCGACCCGCGCGGGAGCGGTACGACTTCCGCAACCCCCTGGTCTCGATCATTTCTGCTCCTGGTCGTCCGGGCGGACCTGAGCGGCCGCCGATCGTCCGCGAGGACGCACGAATCCCCCGCGATTCCCGCTGAGGCTAACGCGATATAGCTCTTTTGGTCAACGTTGATTATGTCGTGTCACCGTGATCCGTCGGACCAGCCCGACCAGCCCTCGGCCTGCTCCATCCCATCGGGCAGGTACGACACTCCCGACTCGATCCGCTCCGCGATCCGCTCGCACCAGGCCGTCTCCGCCTCGGCGCGGGCCAGCCACAGCTCGAACATCCACCCGACGTGCACCGGCTTGCGGGTGCGCACCCAGTCCGAGTCGAGCGAGGCCCGCATCGATTCCACCCCGGCCCGCAGCAGGTTCGCCCGGTTGCGCAGCGCCGCCGCGGCCTCGTCGCGGGGCATCGCCGGCAGGAAGGAGAACGCCGCGACGAACGGATCGGGCGGCTCCTGGACCTGCCACCACTGCGCCCGCAGCAGCGTCTCGAACTCGCCCTCCCCCTTCGCCGTCACCTCGTACGTGGTACGCGCCGGACGGGCGCCCACCTGCTCGACCGAGACGGTCCGCAGCAGGCCCTCGTCGGTGAGCTTGCGCAGCGCGTGGTAGATCGAGCCGGGCTGCACGTTCGCCCACTTGTCCGCGCTCCAACTGAGCAGTTCGCGGCGCACGTCGTAGCCGTGCACCGGCTGCATCCACCTGACCAGGCCGAGAATCATCATCCGCGTCGCCGACACGGGACAAGCGTAATAACCAAGTTTGACTACAGTGCCGCATCCCACACTGAGCGATCGTTAGGCTCCTCAGCTCGGCCGCTAAACTCCCGGCAACGACCTCCCGGGAGGAGCCACAAGGTGCGCAAGGTTCTCATCGCCAACCGCGGCGAGATCGCCGTCCGCGTCATCCGCGCCTGCCGCGACGCCGGGCTGGCCAGCGTCGCCGTCTACGCGGACTCCGACCGGGACGCCCTGCACGCCACGCTCGCCGACGAGGCGTACGCCCTCGGCGGCGACACCGCCGCGGACAGCTACCTGCGCATCGACAAGCTGATCGACGTGGCGGCCCGCTCCGGCGCGGACGCGGTGCACCCCGGCTACGGCTTCCTCTCCGAGAACGCCGACTTCGCCCAGGCCGTCATCGACGCCGGGCTGACCTGGATCGGCCCCACCCCGCAGGCGATCCGCGACCTGGGCGACAAGGTGACCGCCCGGCACATCGCGCAGCGCGCCGGCGCGCCGCTGGTGCCCGGCACCCCGGACCCGGTGGGCAACGCCGACGAGGTGATGGCGTTCGCCGTCGACCACGGCCTGCCGGTCGCCATCAAGGCCGCCTTCGGCGGTGGCGGGCGCGGCCTCAAGGTCGCCCGCACCATGGAGGAGATCCCGCACCTGTTCGAGTCGGCCACCCGCGAGGCGGTCGCCGCGTTCGGCCGCGGCGAGTGCTTCGTCGAGCGCTACCTGGACAAGCCGCGCCACGTCGAGGCGCAGGTGCTGGCCGACCAGCACGGCAACGTGATCGTGGTGGGCACCCGGGACTGCTCGCTTCAGCGCCGGCACCAGAAGCTGGTCGAGGAGGCGCCCGCGCCGTTCCTCACCGACGCCCAGCGGGCCCAGATCCACGACAGCGCCAAGGCCATCTGCCGGGAGGCCGGCTACCACGGTGCCGGCACCGTGGAATACCTGGTCGGCGTGGACGGCACGATCTCGTTCCTGGAGGTCAACACGCGGCTCCAGGTCGAGCACCCGGTGACCGAGGAGACCGCCGGCATCGACCTGGTCCGCGAGCAGTTCCGCATCGCCGACGGGGAGAAGCTGCGCTTCACCGAGGACCCGACGCCGCGCGGGCACGCCATCGAGTTCCGCATCAACGGCGAGGACCCGGGCCGCAACTTCCTGCCCGCACCGGGCACCGTCACCGCCCTGCGCCTGCCCTCCGGGCCGGGCGTGCGGGTGGACACCGGCATCTCGGCCGGCGACGTGATCGGCGGCAACTTCGACTCGCTGCTGGCCAAGGTGATCATCGTCGGCGAGACGCGTACCGAGGCGCTGGAGCGGGCCCGCCGGGCGCTCGACGAGATGGTGGTCGACGGCATGGCCACGGCGCTGCCCTTCCACCGCCTGGTGATCCGCGACGAGGCGTTCACCGCCGAGCCGTTCACCGTGCACACCCGGTGGATCGAGACCGAGTGGGACAACACCGTACCGGCCTTCACCGCCACCGCCGGCGCCGCCGACGAGCCGGCCGAGCGCGAGACCGTCGTGGTCGAGGTGGGCGGCAAGCGGCTGGAGGTCGTCCTCCCCGCCGGGCTCGGCGCGGGTACGGCGGCAGCCGCGCCCGCCGCGAAGAAGCCGGCCCGCCGGGGTGGCGGAGGCAAGGCGGGTGCCGCGGTCAGCGGTGACACGCTCACCTCCCCGATGCAGGGCACGATCGTGAAGATCGCCGTCGCCGACGGCGACGAGGTGGCCGAGGGCGAGCTGGTCGTGGTGCTGGAGGCGATGAAGATGGAGCAGCCGCTGCACGCGCACAAGGCCGGCACTGTCAGCGGGCTCGCCGCCGAGGTCGGCGCGGTGATCACCGCCGGCGCGGCGATCTGCACCATCGCCTGAGGTGTAAGGAAGGGCCCCTTCTTAACGCCTGAGGTAGAGAAGGGGCCCCTTCTTAACAGCGCGGGGCCGGGTGGTCTGAGCCACCACCGGGGGCGGGACCGCGCTCGGGCGGGAATGATGGCCGGGTGCGGTTCCTTCACGGCGCGGTCCCCGCGCACGACCTGACCTACAACGACGTCTTCATGGCGCCCAACCGTTCCGAGGTGGGCTCCCGGCTCGACGTCGACCTGGCCACCACCGACGGGACCGGCACCACGATCCCGCTCGTGGTGGCGAACATGACAGCCGTCGCGGGCCGGCGGATGGCCGAGACCGTGGCCCGGCGCGGCGCGGTGGCGGTGATCCCGCAGGACATCCCGATCGAGGTCGTCGCCAACGTGGTCGGCTGGGTCAAGCAGCGGCACCTGGTGCACGACACGGCGATCACGCTCGGCCCGACCGACACCGTCGGCGACGCCATTCACCTGCTGCCCAAGCGTTCGCACGGCGCGGTGGTCGTGGTCGACGCGGACGGCCGGCCGATGGGTGTGGTGACCGAGGCGGACACCGTCGGGGTGGACCGCTTCGCCCAGCTCCGGCACGTGATGTCGACCGAGCTGCACACCGTTCCGGCGGACGCGGACCCGCGTACCGGATTCGACCGGCTGTCGGCGGGCCGGCGGCGGCTCGCGCCGGTGGTGGACGGCGACGGACGCCTGATCGGGGTGCTGACCCGGCAGGGCGCTCTGCGCGCCACGCTCTACAAGCCCGCAGTGGACGACCGGGGGCGGCTGCGGATCGCCGCCGCAGTGGGCATCAACGGCGACGTCACCGGCAAGGCCGCCGCGCTGCTGGAGGCCGGGGTGGACACGCTCGTCGTGGACACCGCGCACGGGCACCAGGAGCGGATGCTCCAGGCGCTGCGGGCGGTCCGCCGGCTGGACCCGCCGGTGCCGGTGGCGGCCGGGAACGTGGTGACCGCCGACGGCGTACGCGACCTGGTCGACGCGGGCGCGGACATCGTGAAGGTCGGCGTCGGACCGGGTGCGATGTGCACCACCCGGATGATGACCGGCGTGGGCCGCCCGCAGTTCTCCGCCGTGCTCGACTGCGCGGCGGCGGCCCGCTCGCTGGGGCGGCACGTCTGGGCCGACGGCGGCGTACGCCACCCGCGGGACGTGGCGCTGGCGCTCGCGGCGGGCGCCTCGAACGTGATGATCGGCTCCTGGTTCGCCGGCACCTACGAGTCCCCCGGCGACCTCTACACCGACGCCGACGGGCGGCGCTACAAGGAGAGCTTCGGCATGGCGTCGTCGCGTGCGGTGAGCGCCCGTACGGCCGAGGACAGCGCGTTCGACAGGGCCCGCAAGGCGATCTTCGAGGAGGGCATCTCCTCGGCCCGGATGTATCTGGACCCGAACCGGCCCGGCGTCGAGGACCTGATCGACGAGATCATCTCCGGCGTACGCAGCGCGTTCACGTACGCGGGGGCGCGCAGCCTGGAGGAGTTCCACGAGCGGGCGCTCGTCGGCGTGCAGAGCGCCGCCGGGTACACCGAGGGGATGCCGCTGCCCACGAGCTGGTGACGCCCCGACCGGCCCGCCGGCTCAGTCGAACAACCGCCTGATCACGGTACGGGCGGCGGCCTCCGGGTCGTCGCCCACCCGTGGTGGCAGCGCGCCGGAGAGCCAGAGCGTGGCGAAGCCGTGCACGATCGACCAGGCGGCGAGCGCGTCCGCGTCCGGCTCCCGACCGGTGTGCCGGGCCACCCCCTCGCGCAGCACATCCCCCGACCGGGCGCGGGCGGCGACCAGCTCCGGGGCGTCGGCCCGGTACAGCTCGGGCCGGAACATGACGTCGAAGTGCGCGCGGTGCCGCACCGCGAACCCGACGTAGGCCACGCCGGTGTCGAGCAGGTCGTCCCCGGCCTGCCGCAACGCGTCGGCGAGCAGGTCGAAGCCCTGCGTGGCGAGCGCGGTGAGCAGCCCGGCCTTGTCGCCGAAGTGGTGCGCGGGCGCGGCGTGCGAGACGCCGGCGCGCCGGGCCAGTTCACGCAGGCTCAGCGCGGCCGGCCCGGACTCGGCGATCGCCTCGGCGGCGGTGCTCAGCAGGACGCGGCGGAGGTCGCCGTGGTGGTACGAGGCCATGCCGTCACCCTAACTTGTCATTGACAAGATGGCACCCGTCGACGCAATCTTGTCAGCGACAAGATATTCGTCGGAGGGATCGACAATGGCACCCCTGATCGCACTCCTCGCCGGCACCGCGCTGGCCCGGATCGCCGGCCTGCTCGGCATGGACGCCCTGGACGGGTGGCACCCCGCGCTGCGGGTCGGGCTGGCGCTGATGTTCGTGCTGACCGGCGTGGCCCACTTCGCGTCCCGCCGGGCCGACCTGATCGCGATGGTCCCGCCGTCGCTGCCCCGGCCCGGCCTGCTGGTCACAGTCACCGGCGTGCTGGAACTCGCCGGCGCGCTCGCCCTGCTGTTCCCGGCCACCGCGCGCCCGGCTGCGGCCGGGCTGGTGCTGCTGATGCTCGCCATGTTCCCGGCGAACGTGTCGGCAGCGCGGCGTCGCCTCACGCTCGCCGGCCGCCCGGTGACGCCGCTCGGCGTCCGTACGGTGCTCCAGGTCGTCTTCGTGGCCGCGGCGCTGACGGTCGCCCTCGGCGGATGAGCCGACGGCATGCCCGGCCGGGACGGCCCCGGCGGGGACGCGGCTCAGGCCCGGGCCGGCTCCGCCTCGGCGGGCGGGGACTCCCCGGTCTCCTCATGGCGCACCGTCGGCAGGCGCATGCAGGCGACCAGGCCGATCAGCAGGAACCCGGCGCCCGCGAAGGCCGCGTACCTGGTGGCGTCGGAGAACGCCCGCTTCGCCTCCTCCGCGATCGGGGCGGTACGCGGGTCCGCCTCCAACCCGGTGATCGCCGCACCGGCGCTCTCCTTGACCGCGCTCACCACCTGGTCCCGCTGGACCGGGGTGAGTCCGGGCTGGTCGGCCAGGCGGTCGCCGAGGATCCCGCCGAGACCGGCGAAGAGCACGGTGCCGAGCACCGCGATGCCGAGCGCGGAGCCGACCTGCCGGGCGGTGCTCTGCAGGCCCGAGCCCTGGCCGCTGAGGCGTACCGGCACCTGCGACAGCGAGACGCCGGTGAGCTGGGCGGTGGCCAGGCCGACGCCGACGCCGTACACGAACAGGAAGCCCAGCGGCGCCCACCAACTGGTGTCCGGCGCGACCACGAACCCGAGCCCGGCCACGCCGACCAGTTCGGCGGCCACGCCGAGCTGGACCACCCGGGCCGCGCCCCAGCGCTGGGTCAGCGGCGCGCCGATGCCGCTGGCCAGGAAGCTGCCGACGGCGAGCGGCAGCAGCGCCAGGCCGGTCCGGAAGGCGCTGTAGCCGAGCACGTTCTGGAACCACAGCGGCAGCGCGAACAGCAGGCCGAACTCGCCCAGGCTGACGATCGCGGCGGCCAGGATGCCGTTGCGGAACGAACCGATGCCGAACAACGACAGGTCGAGCAGCGCCGGGCGGCCGGCCCGGTTGCGGCGTACCTGCTGGGCCAGGAAGATGCCGAGCGCAACGAGACCCACCAGCGCGGCCACCGGCACCGGCGAGATCGACGCGGTCCAGTCCAGCCCGAACAGGCGCAACGGCCGCTCCCGCTCCCACCAGCCGTAGGTGCGGCCCTCGATCAGCGCGAAGACCACGCCGGTCATGCCGACCACCGAGAGCAGCGCGCCGAGCAGGTCCACCCCGCGCTCGGCCCGCTCGTCGCGGGACTCGGCCACGAGCACGAGCGTCGCGACGATCACGGCCAGGCCGACCGGCACGTTGATGCCGAAGGCCCACCGCCAGGAGTACGTGGTGGTGAGCCAGCCGCCGAGCAGCGGCCCGAGCGCCGCCGCGCCACCGATCGTGGAGCCCCAGACGGCGAACGCGATGCCCTTCTCCCGGCCGGTGAAGTTGGCGTTGAGCAGGGAGAGCGAGGTGGGCAGCATCATCGCCCCGCCGACGCCCTGGAGCACCCGGGAGGCGATGAGTGTCTCGCCGGAGCCGGCGAGCGCCGCGAGCACGCTCGCGACCACGAACACGGTGACGCCGACGAGGAACATCCGCCGCCGCCCGGACCGGTCGGCGAAGCGACCGGCGACCAGCAGCAGCGCCGCGAAGACCAGGGTGTACGCCTCCTGCACCCACTGCGCGTCGGTGGAGGTGATGTCGAGGTCCCGGATGATCTGCGGCACCGCGACGTTCACGATCGTGGCGTCCACGATGATCATCGCTACGCCGAGGCTGATGGCCAGCAGCCCGAACCAGCGTCCGCGCCCGTCGCCGCGCATCTCGCCCTCCTTTTAGCTAGATTCTCTAGCTACCCGAGATGCTAGCTTTATCCCATGGAAGGGGTGCCGTCAACCGGAGAGCCCGCGCCGGGTCCGCCGCCGAGCAGCGAGGCCTCCCGCGCGCTGCGCGACGTGCTGCGGATCGCGGGTGACACCCGGGCCGCGCTGGCCCGCCGCCTGGGCCTCAACGCCACCGACGCGGCGGCGATCGACCACCTGGTCTCCAGCCCGGAGCCACTGGGCCCGGTGGAACTGGGCAACCGGCTCGGCATCCGGTCCGCCTCGGCGACCACGCTCGTCGACCGGCTCGTGCAGGCCGGTCACGTCGCCCGGACCCCCCACCCGCACGACAGGCGGCGACTCAGCCTCCAGGTGACCGAGAGCGCTGTGAGCGAGGTGCTGGAGGCGCTGCGCCCGATGCTCGTCGGCGTCGACCGGGCGGTCGCCCGGCTCACGCCCGAGCAGGCCGAGGCCACCACCGCGTTCCTGCGCGAGGTCACCGAGGTGATGCGGGAGTACGTCGCCACCGCCCCCGACGAGCCGTCCCGGGCACGCGCCGACCGCGGCTGAGGAGATTCTCAGAAATAGTTTGGGGCCTGATGGTTCGGGAGCTAATCTGACGCTCGTGAACATGGGCCCGCTCGTCCGCTTCCCCGACGCGTTGCACCACGCGCCACTCGGCCGGCTGATCTCGATCGCCGGTCACGTCGTCGAGCAGCACTGGGGGCGTTACCTGGCCGAACACCACGGGCTCACGTCCGCCGGCATGCGGGTCCTGATGATCCTCCTCCGTTCCGGCGACGTGAGCCACCGGGAAATGGCCGAGCTGTGCTTCGTCCGGCCCGCCACGCTCACCGGCATCGTGGACACCCTCGAACGCGACGGCTTCGTCAGCCGCCGTCGCGACCCGGAGGACCGCCGCACGGTCCGGCTCACGCTGACCGACAAGGGCGGCGAGCACGCCCGCGCCATCATCGACATGATCCACAGCGACCGGCCGTTGACGTCGGTCGACGCCGACCCGGCCAACCGGGCGGTGATCCGCCAGTTCCTGATCGAAATCATCACCGGCATGTCCGACGGGGACCTCCGTCGGTTGAACCGGGACAGCGAGTCCGACACCGAGCCGCCAACGGGGAGCCATCCGTGTTGATCCGCCTGCTCCGCTCACATCTGCACCCGTACCGACGATGGCTGGCCGCCGTGGTGGCGTTCCAGTTCGTCGGCACCATCGCCTCGCTCTACCTGCCCAGCCTGAACGCCGACATCATCGACCGGGGCGTCGCCGTCGGCGACACCGACCAGATCCTGCGTACGGGCGGGTGGATGCTGGTGGTCAGCCTGCTCCAGATCGCCTGTTCGATCGCCGCCGTCTACTTCGGCGCGAAGACCGCGATGGCGTTCGGCCGCGACGTACGCGGCTCGATCTTCCGCCGCGTCAACAGCTTCTCCGCCCGCGAGGTCGCCCGGTTCGGAGCGCCGTCCCTGATCACCCGCAACACCAACGACGTCCAGCAGGTGCAGATGCTGGTGCTGCTGAGCTGCACCATGCTGGTGGCCGCGCCGATCATGAGCGTCGGCGGCGTGGTGATGGCGCTGCGCGAGGACGTCGGGCTCTCCTGGCTGATGCTGGTCTGCGTACCGGTGCTCGCAGTCGCGCTGGGCCTGATCATCCGCCGGATGGTGCCGGGCTTCCGGCTCATGCAGACCCGGATCGACACCGTCAACCGGGTGCTCCGCGAGCAGATCACCGGCATCCGGGTGGTCCGGGCGTTCGTCCGCGAGCCGTACGAGACCGACCGGTTCCGGGTCGCGAACACCGACCTGACCACCACCGCGCTGCGGATCGGACGGCTTCAGGCGCTGATCTTCCCGATCGTGATGCTGGTGCTGAACGTCTCCAGCGTCGCCGTGCTCTGGTTCGGCGCGGCACGGGTCGACTCCGGTCAGATCCAGGTCGGCGCGCTCACCGCGTTCCTGCAATACCTGATGCAGATCCTGATGGCGGTCATGATGGCCACCTTCATGCTGATGATGGTGCCCCGGGCGGCGGTCTGCGCCGAGCGCATCGAGGAGGTGCTGGACACCGACTCGTCGGTGGTGCCGGCCACCGACCCGGTCACCGAGGTCACCGGCCGCGGCGAACTGGAACTACGCGGCGCCGGATTCCAGTACCCGGGCGCGAGCGCGCCGGTGCTGCACGACATCTCGTTCCGCGCCGAACCGGGCCGCACCACCGCGATCATCGGTTCCACCGGCGCCGGCAAGACCACGCTGCTGACGCTCATCCCCCGGCTCGTCGACCCGACCGCCGGCGCGGTCCTGGTCGACGGCGTGGACGTACGGGACCTGGCCCCGGACGAGCTGTGGCGGCGGATCGGGCTGGTGCCCCAGCGGCCGTACCTGTTCACCGGCACCGTCGCCAGCAACCTGCGCTACGGCAACCCGGACGCCACCGACGCGGACCTGTGGGCCGCGCTGGAGATCGCCCAGGCGCGTGACTTCGTCACCGAGATGCCGGGCGGGCTGGAGGCGCCGATCGCGCAGGGCGGCACCAACGTCTCCGGCGGCCAGCGGCAACGCCTGGCCATCGCCCGCGCGCTCGTCCGCAAACCGGAGATCTATCTCTTCGACGACTCCTTCTCCGCGCTCGACCTCGGCACGGACGCCCGGCTGCGGGCCGCCCTCAAGCCGGTCACCGCGGACGCGGCGGTGGTGATCGTGGCCCAGCGGGTCTCCACGATCATCGACGCCGACCAGATCATCGTGCTCGAGGACGGGGGTGTCGTCGGGATGGGACGACATGAGGAACTGCTGGAGAGCTGCCCCACGTACGCCGAGATCGTCGCGTCGCAGCAGACGGCGGAGGTGGCCGCGTGAGCGCGCCGACCGGGGGGAACAGCGGGACGCCACCGGTTCCGCAGCAGAAGAACGAGCCGACGCGGCTGCCGCCGGCCGGACGGCGCCCCGCTGGCGGCCCGCCGCACATGAGCATGGGCATGCCGGCCGAGAAGGCGATGAACTTCGGGCCGTCGGCACGCCGGCTGCTGGCACGGCTGCGGCCGTACCGGCTCCAGCTCACCGGCGTGCTCGCGCTGGCCCTGGCCAGCGTCGGGCTCAGCGTCATCGGGCCGAAGGTGCTCGGCCACGCCACCGACATCATCTTCAGCGGGGTGATCGGGCGGCAGCTTCCGCCCGGCACCACCACCGAGGCGGCGGCGGAGGCGGCCCGCGCCGAGGGCAACGGCAACTTCGCCGACATGCTGGCCCGGATGGACGTGATCCCGGGGACCGGCATCGACTTCGACGCGCTGGGCCGGGTGCTGGCGTTCGCCGTCGTGCTCTACATCGGCGCCAGCATGCTCCAGTGGGCGCAGGGCTGGGTGCTCAACGGGGTGGTGCAGCGCACCGTGCTGACGCTGCGCGCCGACGTGGAGGACAAGCTCAACCGGCTGCCGCTGCCCTACTTCGACAAGCAGCCCCGCGGTGAGCTGCTGAGCCGCGTCACGAACGACATCGACAACGTGTCGCAGACGCTCCAGCAGACGCTGAGCCAGTTGCTCACGTCGCTGCTCACCGTCGTCGGCGTACTCGGGATGATGTTCTGGATCTCGCCGTTGCTGGCTGTCGTCGCGCTCGTCGCGGTGCCGCTGTCGGTGGTGGTCACCAGCCTGATCGCCAAGCGGTCGCAGGGCAAGTTCATCGCCCAGTGGAAGCACACCGGCGAGCTGAACGGCCAGATCGAGGAGGCGTACACCGGGCACGAGCTGGTCAAGGTCTTCGGCCGGCAGAAGGAGGTCGAGGCCGCCTTCCACGCCAAGAACGAGGAGCTGTTCCGGGCCGGCTTCGGCGCGCAGTTCGTCTCCGGGCTGATCATGCCGGCGATGTTCTTCATCGGGAACCTCAGCTACGTCGCGATCGCCGTGGTCGGCGGCCTGCGGGTGGCGTCGGGCTCGATGAGCCTCGGTGACGTGCAGGCGTTCATCCAGTACTCGCGGCAGTTCACCCAGCCGCTCACCCAGGTCGCGTCGATGGCCAACCTGCTGCAGTCCGGGGTCGCCTCGGCCGAGCGGGTCTTCGCCGTGCTCGACGCCGACGAGCAGAGCCCCGACCCGGCCGAGCCGGCCCGGGTCGCCGACCCGCACGGGCGGGTCGAGTTCGAGCACGTCTCCTTCCGGTACGACCCGGAGAAGCCGCTCATCGACGACCTGTCGCTGGTCGCCGAGCCGGGTCACACGGTCGCCATCGTCGGTCCCACCGGCGCCGGCAAGACCACGCTGGTCAACCTGGTCATGCGGTTCTACGAGCTGGACGCCGGGCGGATCACGCTGGACGGGGTGGACATCTCCACGATGCGCCGCGACGACCTGCGCGGCCGGATCGGCATGGTGCTCCAGGACACCTGGCTGTTCGGCGGGACCATCCGGGACAACATCGCCTACGGCCGGCCGGACGCCACCGAGGAGGAGATCCTCGCCGCCGCCCGGGCGACCTTCGTGGACCGGTTCGTCCGCAGCCTGCCGGACGGCTACGACACGGTGATCGACGAGGAGGGCAGCAACGTCAGCGCCGGGGAGAAGCAGCTCATCACCATCGCTCGGGCGTTCCTGGCCGAGCCGTCGCTGCTGATCCTGGACGAGGCGACCAGCTCGGTGGACACCCGGACCGAGGTGCTGCTCCAGCGCGCCATGGCGGCGCTGCGCTCGGACCGGACGAGCTTCGTCATCGCGCACCGGCTCTCCACCATCCGCGACGCCGACCTGATCCTGATGATGGAGCAGGGCCGGATCGTCGAGCAGGGCACCCACGACCAGCTCGTCGCCGCCGGTGGCGCGTACGCCCGGCTCTACCGGGCGCAGTTCAGCGGCGCGGTGATCGAGGACGAGGTGCCGGCGCCCGCCCCGGCCGGCCCGCCGGGGATGCGGGCCGGCGCCGGCACGCCGGTCGGGAACTGACGTGGACCCGGCCACAGGTCCGGCACCGGTCCCCGTCCGGGTGCCTCACCGGCACCCGGACGGGCCGGGGTCAGGCCGGGAGCAGCGCCGCCGACCGGCTCGCGACCACCGCGCCGATCAGGCCCAGCGCCTCGGCGGCGGGCATCGGGTCGAGCATCCGGCCGTCGCGCAGGCGCAGCGAGACCGAACCGTCGGCCGCCTCCCGGGGGCCGAGGACCCCGGTGTACGGGACGCGGCGGCGGGACGCGTCCCGGATCCGGGCGCCGAGCGAACCGGCGTAGTCCACCTCGGCCCGCAGCCCGGCCGCCTCGGCCCGGCGGGCCAGCCCGACGGCCGCGTCGGCCTGCGCCGCGTCCACCGGGAGCAGCAGCAACTGCACCGGGGCGTACCAGACGGGGAACGCGCCCTCGTGCACCTCGATCAGGTACGCGAACAGCCGCTCCATGCTGCCGACCAGGCTGCGGTGCACCATCACCGGCCGTTTCCGGCGGCCGTCCGAGTCGGTGTACGACAGGTCGAACCGCTCCGGCTTGTCGAAGTCGAGCTGGACGGTGGAGATGGTCGACTCCCGGCCGGCCGCGTCCACGATCTGAATGTCGATCTTCGGGCCGTAGAACGCGGCCTCCCCCGGCGCCTCGACGACGTCCACCCCGTCGAGCGCCGCGCGGAGCAGTTCCTCGGCCCGCGCCCAGCCGGCGTCGTCGCCCACGTACCGCTGACCCGGCCCGCGCAGCGACAACCGCAACCCGGCGGGACGGACGCCGAGCGCGGCGTGCGCCTCGCCGATCAGCCGCAGGATCTCGCGGACCTCGTCACCGACCTGCTCCAGCGCGCAGAAGTTGTGCGCGTCGTTGAGCGAGATGGCCCGCACCCGGGACAGCCCGCCGAGCACACCGGAACGCTCCGCCCGGTACATGCCGCCCAGCTCGGCGACCCGCAGCGGCAACTCGCGGTAGGAGCGGCCGCGGGCGCGGAACACGAGCGCGTGGTGCGGGCAGAGCGCCGGGCGCAGCACGAACTCGTCGTCGGCGCTCAGCCGCATCGGCGGGAACATGTCGTCGGCGAAGTAGCCCAGGTGCCCGGACAGCTCGAACAGTTCCCGCTTACCGAGCGGCGGCGAGTAGACGTGCTGGTAGCCGGCCCGGCGTTCCAGCTCCCGGACGTACTCCTCGACGGCGTGCCGGGCGGCGGCGCCGGCCGGCAGCCAGATCGGCAGCCCGGCGCCCGCGAGCGGGTCGGAGACGAACAGCTCCAGGTCCCGGCCGAGCCTGCGGTGGTCGATCATGTCGCTCTCCTTGATCGGGTACGACCCGGAGGCGAGCAGGCCCGGAACGCCGCGAGGCCCCGGAGCGGATCGCCCCGGGGCCTCGTCGACGGAAACGTCAGTGCGGCGCGCCGGGAACACCCGGCGTCGTGGTCACTACCGCGCTGCGCATGCCCGAACGATAGGCACGCGGGTATCGACGGCGCATCTGAGTTTCGGAGAGTGGGTGCGGGTCGCCGGCACGGGACCTGCCGGCGACCCGCGGCGGCCCGGGCATCGGGAACGGGGGACCCGACGGCTCCGGTGCCGCGTCCGACCAACGGTACGCCGGGAATCGACGACGCGCCGCCCCGCCCCGGCGCGTATGCCCCGGTGACCCGTCACTCGCGGGCGGGCCGCCTCGTTTCACATCTACGGCCTGCCGGTGTCGGCTGTCACCGTGCGGTGGGGCCGGTGGTGGTGACGCCGGGCACGGCGTCAGGCTCGATCCGGTCGAACGGAGAACTCCGGCGAGGTGGCGGTCGTGGCCGAACTCATCTCTGACGTCGCGTCGCCCATGTGGGCGTACGCGCTGCTGCTGATCCTGCTGATCGCCGACGCCTTCGTCCCGGTGGTGCCGACCCAGCTCGTCATGATCACCAGTGGGGCGCTGACGGTGTACGGCGGGCTCAGCCTGCCGCTCACCATCGCGGTCGGCGCTGCCGGTGTGTTCATCGGTGACCTGGCCTGCTACCTGATCGGCCGCAGCACGCCGACCCGCCGCGCGGCACGCGCCACGCCACCCGGACGGGCACGCCGCGCCGTCACCCGGGTCACCCGTGGGCTGCGCGAACCGGGGCCAATGGTGATCCTGCTCTGCCGTTTCGTACCCGGCGGCCGGATGGCTGCCTGCTTCTCGGCCGGGCGCAGCCGCTACCCGTACCGCCTGTTCCTGCCGTACGAGGCGGCGGCGGCGCTCGCCTGGTCCAGCTACGGCACGCTCGTCGGCCACCTGGGCGGTACGGCGCTGACCCACTCGGCGTGGCGGCTGCTGCTGATCGGTGGGGTGGCCGCTGCGGGGTTCGCGCTGGCCGGGTGGGCGATGACCTGGATCAGCAGCACCCGGCAGACCCGCGCCGAGGCCACCGCCGACTCCGCCGGCAGCTGACCCCCGAGCACCTGATCGACGTAAAGGAAGCACAGGCCATGAGCGACGCGGCGAGATGGCACGACGTCAAGGCCAGGGCCCGGCGAATCGATCCTTCGTGGGACGACGCCGAGCGCGCGGCTCGGCGCAGACATCTCAGGGAGCAGATGCTGGCATCGATCGCCGCCGCGCAACCGGCGGGAGACCGGGCGGACGATCCACCTCGACCCGACCTCACCTGACGCGGTTCTCGGGGGTCCGGTAGGGGACGACCCGGGGAGTGAAGTGGGTGGTGGTCCCGGATCCGTCTGGGGCGGTTCCGGCGACAGGCTGGCCGTATGCCTGGAACGCGGAGCAGCGGCCTGCTGGCCCTCGGCGGGATCGTCCTGGCGGCGGTGCTCGCGATGGTCGGTCATCTCGAGGTGAGCGACGACCTGGATCCCTGGTCGCTGACCGTCAGCGACTTCGCCGTCTCCGATCGGGGCGGCGTCATCGACACCGCGATGGCGGTGCTCGCGGCGGCCAGCCTGGTCCTGCTGCCGTCGCTGCGCCGGGCCGGTGCGGGCCGCGTGCCGCTCGCGCTGCTGACCGCCTGGTCGACCGGGCTGCTGGCCGCCGCCGTGGTGCCCACGAACGAGCCGGGCACGCCCATGGACACCGCCGCGTACGTGCACCGGTACGCCTCGGTGCTGTCGTTCCTGGCCCTGCCGGTGGCCGGCTGGCTGCTCGCCCGTCACCCGGTCGCCGGAGCCGCCGCCTGGCTGCGCGGACTGACCGTGGCCAGCCTGGTGCTGGCGGGCGCGATGATCTGGTCCGCCTACCCGGGCGACCGCGCGCTGCTCGGCCTGATCGAGCGCCTCCTCATCCTCACCGAGACAGCCGTCATAACCACCCTGGCCCTGCACGCCACCCTGAGCCCCAGGACCAGCGCCGTCGATCATGCAGTTGCGACCCCGCACGGACCGGGCATACCGGTCGGATCGGGGGCCACAACTCCATGATCGACGAATGCCTGCGAACGGCTGCTACTCCAGCTCGTGGAGCATGAGCTGGCGGGCGGCCTCGGTGATGGAGCCGGACAGGCTCGGGTAGATGGTGATGGTGTGGGCCAGCTCGTTGACGGTGAGGTTGTTCTCCACCGCCATCGTGATCGGCAGGATCAGCTCGCTGGCCTTCGGCGCCACCACCACGCCGCCGATCACCTGGCCGCTCGCCGGCCGGCAGAACAGCTTGACGAAGCCGTCGGCCAGGTCGTCCATCTTCGCCCGGGCGTTGCCGGACAGCGGCAGCATCACCTGGCGGGCCGGGGTCTTGCCGGCGTCCACCTCGTCCTGGGAGACGCCGACGGTGGCCAGCTCCGGGTCGGTGAAGACGTTCGCCGCGACGGTGCGCAGCCGCAGCGGCCGGACCGCCTCGCCCAGCGCGTGCCACATGGCGATGCGGCCCTGCATGGCCGCGACGCTCGCGAGCGGCAGCACGCCGGTGCAGTCACCCGCCGCGTAGATGCCCGGCACGTTGGTACGCGAGACCCGGTCGACAGTCACGTAACCGCCCCGGGCCAGCTCCACGCCGTACTCGGCCAGGCCCAGGTCGGCGGTGTTCGGGATCGAGCCGACAGCGATCAGCGCGTGCGAGCCGGTGACCTGGCGGCCGTCGGAGAGCACCACCTCCACCCCGTCGCCGACACGGCGGACCGCCTCGGCGCGGGAGTTGTTCAGGATGCTCATGCCCCGGTTGCGGAACACCCGCTCGATCGCCGACGCGGCGTCGGCGTCCTCGTGCGGCATGACCCGGTCCCGGCTGGACACGAGCGTGACCTTGACGCCCATGGCGAGGTACGCGCTGGCGAACTCGGCACCGGTCACGCCGGAGCCGACCACGATCAGGTGCTCGGGCAGCTCGGGCAGGTCGTACACCTGGCGCCAGGTCAGGATGCGCTCGCCGTCCGGTACGGCGGTGGGCAGCTGGCGGGGGGTCGCGCCGGTCGCGACGAGCACCGTCGACGCGGCGATGGAGTATTCGGCGCCGCCGTCGGCCGGGGTGACGATCACCCGGTGGGTGTGGCCGAGCGTGTCCTCGCCGAGCCGGGCGGTGCCGGCGACGAACTCGACGCCGGCCTTGACGAGCTTGGTGTGGATGTCGGCGGACTGGGCCAGCGCGAGCCGCTTGACCCGCTCGTGCACCGCCCGCGCGTCGACGGTGACCGCCTCCAGGCCGTCGGAGTGCACCCCGAACTCCTCGGTGTCCCGGTAGCCGGTGACCACCTCGGAGCTGGCGATGAACGTCTTGGAGGGCACGCAGTCGGAGAGCACGCAGGCGCCGCCGGCGCCCTCCGCCTCGACCACTGTGACATCGGCGTCCAACTGCGCGGCGACCAGAGCCGCCTCGTACCCGGCCGGCCCGCCGCCGATGATCACGATCTGGCTCACAGAGCCATCCCTTCGTCGAAGCTCACAGTGACTTTCTTCTCCCCGTCCCGTCCGACACGCACTGTCGTATTCTCCCCCACCCGTCGGCCGGGCTATCGTCGTCGCCGTGCGTCTCTACGCTGCTTACGGCTCGAACCTGGACCCCGCCCGCATGCGCGCCTACTGCCCGCATTCGCCGATGGTGGGCACCGGCTGGCTTGAGGGGTGGCGGCTCACCTTCGCCGGCGAGGACGTCATCGGGTGGGAGGGCTCGGTCAGCACCGTGGTCGAGTCCCCCGGTGACCGGGTGTTCGTGGCGCTCTACGACATCCACCCGTACGACGCCGCGCAGCTCGACGAGATCGAGGGCGTGACCGCCGAGACGTACCGCAGGCTGACCGTCCGCGTCTCGACGCTCGACGGCGACGTGACCGCGTGGGTCTACGTGTTCGACGGGTACGAGGGCGGGCTGCCCACGGCGTGGTACCTCTCGGAGATCGCGAACGCCGCGGAGAAGGCGGGCGCGCCGGACGACTACGTCACCGAGCTGCGGTCCCGCCCCACCGGCACCGCGTCCGCGTAGCGCGTCTCCCACACCGACAGTCTGCGCCGCGCGACCCTACGGGCGCTCGGCGACCCCGGTACGCGGGTGCCTGGTCACACCCGCGAGGCGGGCACACTCCGCTCGTACATGTCGGTCCAGCGCTCCTCCACCAGCCCGACGGAGCGGTAGAGCGTGACCGGCGCGGTCGGGTTGGCCAGGTCGACGCCCAGCCCGGCCCCGGCGCGGCCCTTCGCCGCGTAGACCGCGAAGGCCCGGCGCAGCAGCGCCGCACCCACCCCGCGACGCCGGTACGCGGGCAGCACCGACAGCGTCCGCACCCACCCGAGGTCCTGGTCGAGCGCCTGGTCGGAGGACTGGAGCGCACCGGCCGGCTCGCCGTCGACCTCGGCCAGGAACCACTCGTCCCAGACCTTGCCGTACGACGGCAGCAGCTCCCGCCACTGCTCGAAGTCGAGCGGGTCGTGGTCCGGGGTGTCCCGGAACGCGGTGTCGTAGATCCGGTGGAACAGCCGCAGGTCGCTCTCGTCGTCGGCGCGCAGCGGCCGCACCGTCACCCCGGGCGGGGGCGCCGGCTCGGCGGGCAGGTCGGCGAACGAGCGACTCATCCGGATGTAGCGCTTGATCCGGGTGAACCCGGCCTCGGTCAGCTCACCGGCCCAGCGGGTCTCCGGCGCGTACACCCCGGTGCGCGCGGTCAGCGCGGGCAGGCCGCGCTCGGCGGCCCGCTCGGCGACGCGTTCCAGCAGCCGGGCAAGCAGCGGCGCGCGCAGGTCGGCGCCGCGGTCGGGGTCGACGAGGACGTCCACCCACTCCCGGCCCACGCCGCTCGGGTTGGCCAGGATCGACCAGGCCACCGCCGTACCGTCCGGGTCGGTGACCAGCCAGGAGTCCCGGTCCGGGTCGACGAACGGCGCGGTCAGCGCGGACCGCACGTCCTCGTCGTCGAAGTCCGGGTAGCCCACGGCGAAGGTGTCGGAGGCGTGCACCACCGCGAGGATCGCGGGCACGTCGTCGAGGGTCGGGCGGCGGGCCGACCAGCCGGCGGGGAGCGTCACGGGCCAGATCCTGGCAGCCGGACCGGCCGGATCGCCTCCCATTTATCCGCCGCGGGCGCGTAGCCGCGCGGCGCCGAGCAGACCCAGCAGCTCAGCGCCCTCGGCCGCGTCCAGCGCGCGGAACGCCGCCGACGCCAGCCGGTCGGTCACCGCCTCGGCCCACAGCCGGCGCCGCACCAGCGGCCCGACCGGCGGGTACGGGGGCACCCAGCCGCACGCCGCAGCGCCCGCCTCGCCCTCCGGCCCGGCCAGCACCGCCTCCAGCGGCGTCAGCCCAGCCGCGCGCACCGCCAGCAGGTACGCCCCGGCGAAGTGCTCGCGCAGCAGCAGCATGCCGACAGCCGCCCGCGCACCCGGGGACGGATCGGGCACGGGCATGGCCCGCCAGGCGGCGAACAGTGGCATGCCGCTGCCGTCCGCCGCGTCGACCGCCCGGCCCAGCAGCGCGGCGAGCCGCGACGACTCGGCGCCGTCGCCCAGCCGGACGGTGCCCCACCGGCAGCACTCGGCCAGGTTGGCGGCGGCCACCTCCAGCGGCGGGACGGTCCGCGCGGCGGCGTCCCAGCCGTCCGTGACCGCCTCCGGCGCGATGAAGCCGAGCGCCGCGGCCACCGTCTCGGCGCGGACGTCGCCGAGCGCACCGGCCCGCCCGGTGATGTAGAAGGCCCATCCGGAGATGCCCAGCAGCCGCGCCCGGCGCAGCGTGGACGGGCAGCGGGCGAACGCCTCCCCGAGTTCGAGCACCAGCGGTTTGCAGGCGGCGGCGAGCTGTTCCGGAGTCATCGGCCGCCCGTCACCGTCACTCCACCGAAGCCATTCATCACGCTCAGTCTGCCGCGTGGTCACCGGTGTCGGCATCCCCCTCTTCGGCGTCGAGCGCCTCCAACACGGCCTCCACCTCACCGGCGCGGCGCCGGGCCGCTGTGACCACCCGTTCCGCGCCCCGGCGGGCCAGCCGGGCCCGGCTCAGCTCCTGCTCGGCGACGGCCCGTCGACGCTCCAGCTCGGCCAGCTCGGTCTCGATCCGGTCCAACGTCGCGGCGCCGTCCCGCTCGGCCGCGTCAGCCGTCGCCAGCTCCTTCTCGGCCCGGTCCAGGTCCGCGCGGGCCCGGGTCAGCTCCCGGGTCGCGGTCCGCCGCCGCCCGGCCCGTTCGGCCCGCGCCGCCCGCTCGTCGCGGGCCCGGCGCGCGTCGGCCCGCTCGGCCGCCCGATCCGGTACGACAGGCGCCTCCTCGCCCCCTGTCACGAGCCGGAGCTGGGGGCGGGGCACCTCGCCGAACCCGGCGTAGTGGCTGGCCCGCAGCAGGCGTCCGGCGCGTACCTGCTCGGCCACCTCGGTGTCCGACAGCGCGGCGTTGAGTGTCGCCTCCACCTCGCCCAGCGGCAGCTTCCCGGCCGGGGGCGCGGCGGGCTCGGCGGCGGCGAGCCGGCGTACCTCCGCCACCAGCGCGCCCACGACGGCGCGCCGCTGCGCGGACAGTTCCCGCAGCGTGCCGCCGCGCAGGTCGCGTTGCGCGGCGCGCAGCGACTCGGCGAGCTGGCTCAGGTCGGCGACCAGCTCGGGCCGGCGGATCGCCAGCAGGTTGACCAGCCAGGCCGCCACTGTGGGACGGCGCAGCTTGCCGATCTCCCGGGCGGTACGCGGGTCACCGGACTGCCGCGCCTGCGCGACGGCCTCGTCCCGGGCCGCCACGAACCGGTCCGGCGGCGTGGCGTAGAGCCGCCGGACCACCTCCGCGGGCACCTCGGTCATGGTCAGGCGTCGATCCGGGTGCCCGGCTCCAGACGGCGGTAGTCGGTGTTGGACATCGCCGTGTACTGCCGGTCCAGCACACCGAAGCCGTTGTCGTTCAGCAGCCCGTCGTGCAGCGCGTACGCCCGGCGTGGCGCGACCGCGCGGATGAAGTCGACGACCTCGGAGAACTTCGACCAGGGCGCGTGGATCGGGGCGAACAGCGTGTCCACCTGTACGTCGTCGGGCACGAACAACGCGTCGCCCGGGTGGTAGACCACGTCGGCGAAGAGGTAGCCGATGTTCTGGATCACCGGGATGTCCGGGTGGATGACCGCGTGCTGCCCGCCGTACGTCCGCACCGGCGTCCCGGCGACTGTGAGCGACTGTCCGGGCTCGACCGTCACCAGCGCCTCGGCGGCGTCGCCGAGCACCCCGGCGAGCGAGGCGGGACCGTGCACCGGCACCGGCCGCCGCTCCAGCGCCCGGGTCAGCGCGGCGACGTCCACATGGTCCGGGTGCTCGTGGGTGATCAGCACCGCGTCGGCGCCGTCCAGCGCCGCCGGATCGCTGAAGACACCCGGGTCGACGACGAGCACCGCACCGTCGTGCTCCAGCCGGAGACAGGAGTGGGCGTATTTGGTCACCTGCATCGTGACTCCTCGATTATCGAATCGTGATGTCCTCAGCGCAGTCTGCCGGAACCGGCGCGACCACGCGTCACGTCCGAGGTATCGGTCCCGGCAGTCGGGGCCGTCGACGATCGGAGTACGGGGTATGGGCGGACGACGACTCCGGGGCGTGGCCCTGGTGGCTGTGGGTCTGATAGCGGCACTGGGTGTGGGCGCCTGCGGCGCGGGCGGGGACTCCGGCAGCGACTCGGCCGCGCCGGCGGCCGACGGGGGCGCGGGGCGCGAGCAGGCCGCCGAGGGCGGCGCGGACAGCGGTGGCGCGGATCGCGACCAGGCCGCTCCGGGCGGCACCGGTGGCGCGGACCTGCGGGTCGACCAGCGGTCCATCATCTACACCGGGACCATGCAGGTCCGGGTGGACGATGTGGAGGCCGCCGCGCGGGAGGCGACCACAGCGGTGACGGCGGCCGGCGGATTCGTCGGCGCGGACCGGCGGTCGAGCCGGGCCGCCGAGGCTCGGGCGGCGCTGACGCTGCGCGTGCCCGCGGACCGGTTCGCCGCGGTGATCGACCGGCTCGCCGGTCTCGGCCGGCAGGAGCGCCGGGAGATCCGCACCGAGGACGTCACCGAGCAGGTGGTCGACCTGGACGCCCGGATCGCCACCCAGCGTGCGCGGGTGGAGAGTTCCCGCAAGCTGCTGGCCCGGGCCACGTCGGTGGACGAGCTGGTCCGGCTGGAGAACGAGGTGGGCACCCGGCAGGCGGACCTGGCCGCGCTGGAGGCCCGCAAGCGCCGGCTCGCGGACCTGACCTCGCTGTCCACCATCACCGTGACGTTCCTCGGTCAGGACGCCAGCACCGCCGAGGAGGAGGCCGACCTGGGCTTCCTGGCCGGGCTGGGCGGCGGCTGGACGGCGTTCCTGGCCTCGGCCCGGGTCCTGCTCACAGTGCTCGGCGCGGTGCTGCCGTTCGCGGTCGTGATCGGCGTACCGCTGTGGTTGCTGCTCCTGTGGCGGCGCCGGGTGCGGGCCCGGCGGACACCGCCGCCCGGCCCGAACCCGGCGGCGCCGATGCCGCCGGGGCCGCTCGGCGGTCCGGTCAGCGCGCCGCCGCCAGTGCCCGCAGCGCGGTCTGGACCATGAGGCGTACGCCGGCCTCGATGGCGCGCTCGTCCACGTCGAACGAGGCCCGGTGCAGGTCCACGTTGGGACCGCTGCGACCGACGCCGAGGCGGGCGAGCGCGCCCGGCACGTGCTCCAGGTACCAGGAGAAGTCCTCGCCGCCCATGCTCTGCGGCGTCTCGGCGATGCCGTCGGGGCCGAGCGCCGCAGCGGTGGCCGCGGTGAGGACACCGATGGCGCGGGCGTCGTTCGTCACCGGGGGCCGGCCACGCAGGTATTCCAGGTCGACAGTGGCGCCGGTGGGCGCGAGCACGTCCCGCACCACCTGAGCGACGATCTCGGGCGCCTGGTCCCAGGTGTCGCGGTCCATCACGCGTAGCGTGCCGGCCGCGCACGCCTCGGACGGGATGACGTTGTAACGGGTGCCGGCCGAGGCGTGGCCGAACACCAGCAGCAGCCCGCTGTTGGCCGGCACCCGGCGGCTGATCAGCGTCGGCACCTCGGTGACCAGCCGGCCGAGCGCGTCCACCAGGTCGACGGTCAGGTGCGGGCGGGCGGTGTGCCCGCCGGGCCCGGTGAGCCGGACGGTGACGTTGTCGGCGGCGGCGGTGATCGGCCCGACCCGCAGGCCGACCTTGCCCACCGGCAGGTTCGGGTCGCAGTGCAGCGCGAAGATCTGCACCACGTCGTCCAGGCCACCGGCCTCGATGACCTCCAGCGAGCCGCAGGGCAGGATCTCCTCGGCCGGCTGGAAGATCAGCCGGACCCGGCCGTCGAGGCGGCCCGTGTCGGCGAGCTGGGCCAGCAGCATGCCGACGCCGAGCATCACCGACGTGTGCACGTCGTGGCCGCAGGCGTGGCAGACGCCCTCCACGGTCGAGCGGTACGGCACGTCCTTCGGGTCGCTCAGCGGCAGCGCGTCGATGTCGGCGCGGAGCGCGATGACCGGGCCGTCCGGGCGTCCGTCGATGTCGCAGATGACGCCGTTGCCCTTCGGCAGCAGGCGCGGCTTGAGACCGGCGAGGGACAGCTCACGGTGCACCAGCGCGGCCGTCTCGAACTCCTCGCCGGACAACTCCGGGTGGGAGTGGATGTGACGGCGCGTTTCGATGAGGCCGGGTACGCGCAGCGCGAGCAGATGGTCGAGCTCGAAGGGCAGGGGCTGGTAACCGGTCGGCGCCTCGGGCCGGGACGACGACAGCAGGCCGCCGGAAGGCAGCGTCAACGCACTCGTCACGTCGAATTCTCGATCACTAGAAGTGGATGGATCTTCGGGTCGGACAGCAGACAGCCTAGACCTCCGACGGTGACGCTGCGCAACATCTTTCGCGTAGCGGTCGGACCGCGCAGCGTCACGAATGCCCTGGTGAGAGGGCTCGAATATCTGCGGGACAGCAGGTAGATCGCGGTCGAACGCCGTCATCCGCCTCCCACCTCCTACAACGCGTAACCGTTTCATCGGTCACAAATAACGACCCGTCGTTCCGAATTGTCGCATTAGTCGCGGCAATTAACTGCCGCTCCGACAATTGCACGACAACTGTCGGCTGCCGGAAGACTCCCGACGGTGACACGAGCGCCCGACCGCCGACCGCACACGCTGTCCGTCCCGTTCACCCGATCCGGTTACCCGAATCGCCGAATCGCACACGCGAAGGCGGCCCGCGCCGCACACCGAGGGTGTACGACGGGGCCGCCTCCGGACAGTTTCAGAACCGGTCGCTGGGCCGGTAGATCCCCCACACCTCGCGCAGCGTCCCGCAGACCTCGCCGACCGTGGCGCGGGCGCGCAGCGCCTCCTTCATCGGGTAGAGCACGTTGGTGTCCCCCTCGGCGGCGGCGCGCAGCTCGGCCAGTGCCCGCTCGACCGCGCCGGAGTCCCGCTCCGCGCGCAGCCGGGCCAGCCGCTCCCCCTGCGCCGCCTCGATCGACGGGTCGACCCGCAGCGGCTCGTACGGCTCCTCCTCGTCGATCCGGAACCGGTTGAGCCCGACCACCACCCGCTCACCCGAGTCGATCTCCTGGGCGATCCGGTACGCGGACTGCTCGATCTCCCGCTTCTGGAACCCGGCCTCGATCGCGTCCACCGCCGAACCGTGGTCGAAGACCCGGTCCATCAGCTCGGTGGCGGCCGCCTCCACCTCGGCGGTCATCGCCTCCACCACGTACGACCCGGCGAACGGGTCGACGGTGGCGGTCAGGTCCGTCTCGTACGCCAGCACCTGCTGGGTCCGCAGCGCCAGCCGGGCCGCCTTCTCGGTGGGCAGCGCGATGGCCTCGTCGAAGCTGTTGGTGTGCAGCGACTGGGTGCCGCCGAGCACCGCGCCGAGGCCCTGCACCGCCACCCGGACCAGGTTCACCTCCGGCTGCTGGGCGGTGAGCTGCACGCCGGCGGTCTGGGTGTGGAACCGCAGCATCATCGACTTCGGGTTCTTCGCGCCGAACTCGTCGCGCATCAGCCGGGCCCAGATGCGCCGGGCCGCGCGGAACTTCGCGACCTCCTCCAGCAGCGTGGTGCGGGCCACGAAGAAGAACGACAGCCGGGGCGCGAAGTCGTCGACGGCCAGCCCGGCGGCGAGCGCCGCGCGGACGTACTCCACGCCGTTGGCGAGCGTGAACGCGACCTCCTGCGCGGGCGACGCGCCGGCCTCGGCCATGTGGTAGCCGGAGATGGAGATGGTGTTCCACTTCGGCACCTCGGCCCGGCAGTAGGCGAAGGTGTCGGCGACCAGCCGCAGCGAGGGCTTCGGCGGGAAGATGTACGTCCCCCGGGCGATGTACTCCTTGAGGATGTCGTTCTGGATCGTGCCGTTGAGCGCCGCCCCCGGCACGCCGTTCTCCTCGGCCACGAGCTGGTAGAGCAGCAGCAGCACCGAGCCGGGCGCGTTGATGGTCATCGAGGTGGAGACCTTGTCCAGCGGGATGCCGCCGAACAGCGTGCGCATGTCCTCGATGGAGTCGATGGCGACGCCGACCTTGCCCACCTCGCCGTGCGCGATCGGGTCGTCCGAGTCGTACCCCATCTGGGTGGGCAGGTCGAACGCGACGGACAGGCCCATGGTGCCGGCGCGAAGCAGCTGGTGGTAGCGCGCGTTGCTCTCGGTCGCGGTGCCGAACCCGGCGTACTGTCGCATGGTCCAGGGCCGGGACGTGTACATCGTCGGGTAGACCCCGCGGGTGTACGGGAACTCGCCCGGCTCGCCCAGCCGGGCGTCCAGGTCCGCCGGAAGGTCTGCCGCCGTGTAGACGCCCTGGATCGGGAAACCCGACTCGCTTGACCGCGCATCGCTCATTACCGGATGGTAGGACGCGCAGACCGCCTGGTGGGTGAGGGATACCGCACACCTCGCGGCGGCGACCCACCGGAGGTGAGCGACCGACCACATACCGTCGAGTAGGTAAACGCCCGCCGCGTCGGGTTTCGCATCGGGCGTCGGAACCAGCAAGATAGAGGGGTTGTGTCCCAGCCCCCTCGATATCCCCCGGTGGCTTTTCTGTGACTCAGATTCCGACGTGGAGCGGCGGACCGGCCAGTCCCCCCACTGGACGCGCGGCGCCCGGCACCACCATCGGTGGTCGCTACTCGCTGCGCTCCCCGGTGGGCAACGGAGGCATGGGCACGGTCTGGCGGGCCACAGACACGTTGCTGCGCCGTGATGTGGCGGTCAAGGAGGTCGTCCTCCCGCCGGGGCTCGCCCCGAGCGACCGCGACGCGCTCTACGAACGGACGCTGCGGGAGGCCCGTGCCGCCGCCGCGATCCAGCACCCGGCAGTGGTGCAGGTCTACGACGTGGTCACCGAGGGTGGCCGCCCGTGGATCGTGATGGAACTGCTGGACGCCCGCAGCCTGGCCGACATGGTGATCGAGGACGGGCCGGTCGCGCCGCGCGCCGTCGCCAAGATCGGGATCGCGCTGCTCGGCGCGCTGGAGGTGGCGCACGCGATCGGCGTGCTGCACCGCGACGTGAAGCCGGCCAACGTGCTGATCTGCACCGACGGCCGCTGCGTGCTCACCGACTTCGGCGTCGCCCGGATGCCCACCGACGTGCAGCTCACCACGCCCGGCATGGTGCTCGGCTCGCCGCACTTCATCTCGCCCGAGCGGGCCATGGGCCAGGAGTTCGGGCCGCCGAGCGACCTGTTCTCGCTCGGCGTGACGCTCTACACAGCGGTCGAGGGCCGGCCCCCGTTCGACAAGGGCGACCCGATCGAGACCATGCACGCCGTGGTCGAGGACCCGCCCGCCACGCCGCAGCGCAGCGGCCCGCTGACCGGCGTGCTGATGGGGCTGCTGGAGAAGGACCCGGCCCGCCGGATGGACGTGCACCGGGCCCGCGCCAACCTGCGCGAGCTGCTCGCCGGGCCGCTGACCAGCACCGCCACAGCCGTCAACTCGGTCACCGACCCGTACGCGGTGGTGCCGGTGCCGCGCCCGACCACGCCGCCGGCGATCGCGGCGGAGCCGAAGCCGAGCGGGCAGATCGGCGGCCGGGCGATGATCGGCCCGGACGAGTCGCTCACCGACCGGCTCGCCGCGCTGCGCCGCGGGGAGCGGCCCGCCGGCGAGAAGCCCGCGGCGGGTGCCGCCGCGCTCGACGAGACCAGCGCCGACGCGCTGGCCGGCCCGCTGCACACCCCGACCGGCGCGATGTCCGGGCCGGGCACGCCGGAGGCCACCCAGCGCATCTCGCCGGACGCCACGGTGCGGCTCGGCCAGGGCGCCGGAGCGGACGCGACCCAGGCGGTGCCGACCGCCTACGGCCGCACCGTCGACGCCACCCAGCCGGTGTACGGCGGCAACCAGTGGTCGGTGCCCGGCACCGGCCAGCCCTGGACCACAGCGGCCACCTCGCCACCGGCCGCCGGTGGTGGCGGCGCGGTCGGCGGCGCCAAGGGCCTGCTCGGGCGCGTGAAGGCGTGGCCGCGCAAGGTCCAGCTCGCCGCCGCCGGTGGTCTCGCCGTGGTGCTGCTGGTGAGCGTGATCGCGCTGACCAGCGGCGGCGACGACGCTCCCCCGCCGATCGTGGGCGCGCTGCCGTCGAACTCGGCCGCCGCCTCGCCGGTGGAGATGCAGGAACAGACCGTCAAGGGCGTGACCATCCAGGTGCCGAAGGGCTGGCAGCGGCAGACCGGCGGCCTCTACGTCGACTACGTCGACCCGGAGGACGAGGGCCGCAAGGTGCGGGTCATCGCCGAGGCGTGGGGCGGCACCTCGATCAGCTGGGCCGAGTTCGCCTCGCGGAACCTGAAGAAGAACAGCACCAAGAGCAAGACCTGCCCCGCCCCCTACACCGAGGTGTCGGTCTCCGAGCAGCCGCTGGCCGGGCAAACCGCCGGCCAGCTCGAATACACCTGCGGCGAGGGTGAGTCCATGCGCCACGGCATCTGGCGGGGCGTGGTCAAGGACGGCAAGGTCTACTCGTTCTACCTCTCCTCGACCGACGCGCGGTTCGCCGAGAGCAAGCCGATCTTCGACGCGATGGCCGGCTCGTTCCAGCTCACGGCGGCCAACTGAGTCGAGGCCGACGGCCAGTGGTGATCCGCCGCCGTGCTTTCATGAGGCAATGGCGGCGGAAACCACTGACCTTGACGACCTTCGCGTACGCGCCGAGCGCTGGCTCGCCGACGACCCGGACCCGGACGACCGCGTCGAGCTGCGCACGGTCCTCGACGGGCTGCCCGGCACGGCGGCCGACCTGGCCGACCGGTTCGCCGGCCCGCTGACGTTCGGCACCGCCGGGCTGCGCGGCCCGCTGCGGGCCGGGCCGAACGGCATGAACCTCGCCGTGGTCACCCAGGCCGCCGCCGGGCTCGTCGGCTGGCTCGCCGCCCAGGGCGGCGAGGGCCCGCTGGTGATCGGGTACGACGCCCGGCGCGGCTCCCGTGCCTTCGCCGAGCGCACCGCACAGGTGGCCACCGGTGCGGGTCGCCAGGCGCTGCTGCTGCCCCGGCCGCTGCCCACGCCCGTGCTGGCGTTCGCGGTCCGGCAGCTCGGCGCGGTCGCCGGGGTGATGGTCACGGCCAGCCACAACCCGCCGCAGGACAACGGCTACAAGGTCTACCTGGGCGCGCAGCTCGGCGGTGAGCTCGGCGCCGGCGCGCAGATCGTGCCGCCCGCCGACGCCGGCATCGAGGCGGCCATCCGGGCGGTCGGCCCGCTCGCGGCGGTGCCGCTCGGCCCGGCCGGTCAGGTGCTCGGCGACGACATGGTGACCGCGTACGTGGAGCAGGCCGCCGCGGTGGTGGACCCGGCCGGACCGCGGGACCTGAAGGTGGCGTACACGCCGCTGCACGGGGTTGGTGGCGTGGTGCTGACCGCCGCGTTCGCGCGCGCCGGTTTCGGCGTTCCAGGCGTGGTGCCCGAGCAGGCCGAGCCGGACCCGGCGTTCCCGACCGTGAGCTTCCCCAACCCGGAGGAGCCGGGCGCGGTGGACCTGCTCGTCGCGCTCGCCGACCGCACCGGCGCCGACCTCGCCGTCGCCAACGACCCGGACGCGGACCGCTGCGCGGTGGCCGTACGCGACGCCGGGTCCTGGCGGATGCTGCGCGGCGACGAGGTGGGCGCGCTGCTCGCCGACCACCTGATGCGGCGCGGCGTGACCGGCCTGTACGCCACCACGATCGTGTCGTCGGCGCTGCTGCGGGCCATGGCGGCGGCCCGGGGCCTGCCCTACGACGAGACGCTCACCGGGTTCAAGTGGATCGTGCGGGCCGGCGGGGGCCGGGAGCCGCTGGTGTACGGCTACGAGGAGGCGCTGGGCTACTGCGTCGCGCCGGGTCACGTCCGGGACAAGGACGGCATCACCGCCGCGCTGACGGTCGCCGAGCTGGCCGCCGGTCTCAAGGCCGAGGGCCGTACGCTCCTCGACCGGCTGGACGAGCTCGCAGCCGAGTTCGGTGTGCACCACACCGAGCAGCTCTCGGTCCGGGTGGAGGACCTGCGGGTGATCGCGGACTCGATGGCCCGGATCCGGGCGGCCACCCCGACCACGCTGCTCGGGCAGCCGGTGACCGAGGCGTCCGACCTGCTCCCCGACGCGGACGTGGTGATCCTGCGCACCGGCGCGGCCCGGGTGGTGATCCGGCCGTCCGGCACCGAGCCGAAGCTCAAGGCGTACCTGGAGGTGGTGGAGCCGGTGACCGGCGGCGACGTGCCCGCGGCCCGGCAGCGCGCGCGGGCCGCCGTCACCGAGCTGCGCAACGAGATCGCCGCCGCCCTGGGCCTCTGACCCCTGGTGCAAGGAAGGGCCCCTTCTTAACGCCTGGCGTTAAGAAGGGGCCCTTCCTCTACCGGAGGCGTTAAGAGGGGGCCCTTCCTTACCGCTTGCCCAGGGCGGCGTCGACGGCCTGGCCCAGCGCGGCGATGACCAGGCTGATCGACGGGCGTACGACGCTGTCGTCCAGGCTCACCGTGCCGGAGAACCCGGCGCCGGCGGCGATCTCCTCCAGGCGCCGGCCGGCGTCCTCGGCGGCCGGGCCGGTCAGCCCCAGCGCGGGTTCCATCCGCAGCACCGCGACCAGCGTCGCGAGCGCGGCGGTCCGCTCGTCCGGGAGCTGCCCGCTGGTCAGCGCGTCGGCCAGCCGCTGCCGGATGTCCGCCTCGACCGAGGCGTCGGCCACCGGGTAGCGGTGCACGTGGATGAAGCCCAGCTCGGTCTCGTCGACGTCGCGGACCACGCCCCGGCCGCAGAGGTCGGAGAGGATCCGATCGCGCAGCCCGTGCCGCAGTCGCTGCACCCACGACGACGGCGTGTGCGGGGTATCCGCGGCGATCTTGGCGAGTACGGCGTCCGCGATCGGCTCGCCGGTCGGGGCCGGGTCGACCACCGCCAGGTTCCCGTCCGCGTACGCGACCCGTCCGGCCAGGGCCAGCTCGACCAGCACCGCGGCGGCCATGCCCAGGTCCAGGCTGATCCGTGGCATGGTGGCCTTGCCGGTTTCGTCGTCATACGCGAGGAGCAGCAGCTCCTCGGCGAGCGCAACACCAGTCATGGCCCGGAACGCTAGCGCCTCCCCGCACCCCCGCGCATCGACTCGCCGGGGCCGCCCGATTCACGGCGAGAGGACCCTTCCCCGCGGGAAAGGGCCCTCTCCACCGAATCGCCGGATTGCCGGATTGCCGGCGGCGCCGCGACGCCGGAGCCTCGGCGGCGCCGGTGCCGGATCCGGAACCCGGACGGCCGGGTCAGAAGCGGGGCATGCCGCCGAACTGGCGGTCGCCGGCGTCACCCAGGCCGGGGACGATGAACTTCGAGTCGTTCAGTCCCTCGTCGATCGAGGCGGTGACCAGGCGCAGCGGCAGGCCGGAGCGCTCCAGCCGCTCGATGCCGACCGGGGCGGCCAGCACGCAGAGCACCGTGATGTCGGTGCAGCCGCGGTCGGCGAGCAGCCGGCAGCAGTGCTCCAGCGAGCCGCCGGTGGCGAGCATCGGGTCGAGCACCAGCACCGGCAGGCCGCTGAGGTCGCGCGGCAGCGACTCCATGTACGCGCGGGGCTCGTACGTCTCCTCGTCGCGGGCCAGGCCGACGAAGCCCATCGACGACTCGGGCAGCAGGCCGAGCGCGGCGTCGGCCATGCCGAGACCGGCCCGCAGCAC
Source organism: Micromonospora sp. CNZ297 (assembly GCF_007827625.1). Taxonomy (NCBI): domain Bacteria; kingdom Bacillati; phylum Actinomycetota; class Actinomycetes; order Micromonosporales; family Micromonosporaceae; genus Micromonospora; species Micromonospora sp. CNZ297. The sequence continues at coordinate 77,670 of NZ_VISU01000010.1, forward strand.
CGGCACCAGCAGCGGCGGGTTCGCCAGCCGGCTGCCCTCGGTGGCGGTGACCGGGGTCTGGATCGAGTACTTCTCGACCGGGAAGGAGCGCGCGGCCTCGTACACCAGCATGGTGGTGAGTTCGCGCAGCGCCGCCCGGAACGACGACGAGTCGGTCCGGGCGTCCCGCATGGCGGTCAGCCGCGTCTGGGCGAGCGGATGGTCAATGACGTGTACGTCCACGATCGCTCAACCTACCGTTTGGCGGTCCGGCGCAGGGCGGGTGCGGTACGACCAGCGACACCGCTCACGTATGACGCTCACGACCGGTCGTCCGTGAGCAAGATCACTCGACTCGCGGGTGCGTACTATTCGGGGCATGACGGCGACAACGACGTCGGCCCGGTCGGACCTCACCGAGCTGGGACGATCCGAGACCGCTCTGCGGACCTTCCTGCACGGCCTGCCCGGCGTGGACCAGGTCGGCGCGGAGCAGCGGGCGGCGCAACTCGGCACCCGCTCCATCAAGACCACAGCCAAGGCCGAGGCGATCGACCTGGCGATCCGGATGGTCGACCTGACCACCCTCGAAGGGGCGGACACCCCGGGCAAGGTGCGGGCGCTGGCCGCGAAGGCGCTGCGCCCCGACCCGGCCGACCCGAGCTGCCCGCACGTCGGCGCCGTCTGCGTCTACCCGTCGATGGTCCCGTACGTGGCCGAGGTGCTGCGCGGCAGCGGCGTGCACCTGGCCAGCGTGGCGACCGCGTTCCCGTCCGGCCAGGCGCCGCTGGAGATCAAGCTCGCCGATGTGCGGGCGGCGGTCGAGGCGGGCGCGGACGAGATCGACATGGTGATCAACCGGGGCGCGTTCCTGGCCGGGCGCTACTCCGAGGTCTACGACGAGATCGTGGCCACCAAGGAGGCATGCGGGGACGCGCACCTCAAGGTGATCCTGGAGACCGGTGAGCTGGCCACGTACGACAACGTGCGCCGGGCGTCATGGCTCGCCATGCTCGCGGGCGGCGACTTCATCAAGACCTCCACCGGCAAGGTCCCGGTCGCGGCCACCCTGCCGGTGACGCTGGTGATGCTGGAGGCGGTCCGCGACTTCCGCGCCGCCACCGGGCGTCAGGTCGGCGTCAAGCCGGCCGGTGGCATCAAGACCACCAAGGACGCGATCAAGTACCTGGTCATGGTCAACGAGACAGTCGGCGCCGACTGGCTGAGCCCGGACTGGTTCCGGTTCGGCGCGTCGAGCCTGCTCAACGACCTGCTCATGCAGCGCACCAAGCTGACGACCGGCGTCTACGCCGGCCCCGACTACTTCACCCTGGACTGAACGCGATGTTCGAATACGCACCCGCCCCCGAGTCCCGCTCGGTGGTGGACATCAAGCCCTCGTACGGGCTCTTCGTCGACGGCGCGTTCGTCGACCCGGCCTCCGGCGGCAGCTTCAAGTCGGTGAACCCGGCCTCCGAGGAGGTGCTGGCCGAGATCGCCGAGGCGGGCGCCGACGACGTGGACCGCGCGGTCCGCGCCGCCCGGAGCGCGTACGAGAAGGTATGGGGTCCGATGCCGGGCCGCGACCGGGCCAAGTACCTGTTCCGGATCGCTCGGCTCATTCAGGAGCGCTCGCGTGAGCTGGCGGTGCTGGAGTCGCTGGACAACGGCAAGCCGATCAAGGAGTCCCGCGACGTCGACCTACCGCTCGTCGCCGCGCACTTCTTCTACTACGCGGGCTGGGCGGACAAGCTTCCGCACGCGGGTTTCGGTTCCGACCCGAAGCCGCTGGGCGTGGCGGCCCAGGTCATCCCGTGGAACTTCCCGCTGCTCATGCTGGCGTGGAAGATCGCCCCGGCGCTGGCCGCAGGCAACACGGTGGTGCTCAAGCCGGCCGAGACCACCCCGCTGACCGCGCTGCTATTCGCCGAGATCTGCCAGCAGGCCGACCTGCCGGCCGGCGTGGTGAACATCGTCACCGGCGCCGGCGACACCGGCCGGGCGCTGGTCGAGCACCCGGGCGTGGACAAGGTGGCGTTCACCGGCTCCACCGAGGTCGGCCGCGCCATCGCCCGCTCGGTCGCCGGCACCCGCAAGAAGCTCACGCTGGAGCTGGGCGGCAAGGCCGCCAACATCGTCTTCGACGACGCCCCGATCGACCAGGCCGTCGAGGGCATCGTCAACGGCATCTTCTTCAACCAGGGCCACGTCTGCTGCGCCGGCTCCCGGCTGCTGGTGCAGGAGTCGGTCGCCGACCGGGTGCTGGAGTCGCTGAAGCGCCGGATGGCCCAGCTCCGGGTCGGCGACCCGCTGGACAAGAACACCGACATCGGCGCGATCAACTCGGCCGAGCAGCTGGCCCGCATCCGGGAGCTGTCCGACGCCGGGTCCGCCGAGGGCGCGGAGCGCTGGTCGCCGCCGTGCGAGCTGCCCGAGCGCGGCTTCTGGTTCGCGCCGACCATCTTCACCGGCGTCACCCAGGCCCATCGGATCGCCCGCGAGGAGATCTTCGGCCCGGTGCTGTCCGTGCTGACGTTCCGCACCCCGGCGGAGGCCGTCGAGAAGGCCAACAACACGCCGTACGGGCTGTCGGCCGGGATCTGGACCGACAAGGGTTCCCGGATCCTGTGGCTGGCCGACCGGCTGCGCGCGGGCGTGGTGTGGGCCAACACGTTCAACAAGTTCGACCCGACGTCGCCGTTCGGCGGCTACAAGGAGTCGGGCTACGGTCGCGAGGGCGGCCGGCACGGGCTGGAGGGGTACCTCAATGTCTGAGCGGGTCGCGGTACGCAAGACGTACAAGCTCTTCATCGGCGGGAAGTTCCCGCGCAGCGAGTCGGGACGGTCGTATCTCGTGCAATCCGCGAACGTGTCTCTTGCCTCCCGGAAGGACGCGCGGGACGCGGTAGTCGCCGCCCGCGCCGCGGTGAAGGGCTGGGCCGGGGCGACCGCGTACAACCGGGGTCAGATCCTCTACCGGGTCGCCGAGATGCTGGAGGGCCGGCGCGAGCAGTTCGTCGCCCTGGGCGTCCCGGCCGACGAGGTGGACGCGGCGATCGACCGCTGGGTCTGGTACGCCGGTTGGTCCGACAAGCTGGCCCAGGTGTACGGCGGGGCGAATCCGGTGGCCGGCCCGTACTTCAACCTGTCCGCGCCGGAGCCCACCGGCGTGGTGGCGGTGGTGGCACCCGAGGAGCCCGCGCTGCTCGGCCTGGTGAGCGTGATCGCCCCGGCGATCGTCACCGGCAACACGGTGGTGGTGGCCGCCTCCCCGGCGGCGCCGCTGGCGGCGGTGACGCTGGCCGAGGTGCTCGCCACCTCCGACCTGCCCGGCGGGGTGGTCAACATCCTCACCGGCCGGCTGACCGAGACCGTGCCGACGCTCGCCGCGCACATGGACGTCAACGCGATCGACCTGACCGGCGTCGCCGACGCCGAGCTGGCGGCCGACCTGGAGATCAAGGCCGCGGAGAACCTCAAGCGGGTGCTCCGGCCGGCCCCGGCCGACCACGACTGGTACGCCGATCCCGGCATCACCCGGATGACCACGCTGCTGGAGACCAAGACGGTCTGGCACCCGAAGGGCGTCTGACCGGCGCAGCCCAAGTCCGGCCCGAAGTGGCGGCACACCCCCAGCCGGGTTGCCGCCACTTCCCCTTCCACCCATCTCCCCGAGCCGGTGTCGATCTCACCCGGTGCCCCCGCCAAGATCGGCGCTATTCCCCCGAAGTGGCCACATCAGCCACCCCCGGACAACACCACCTCCCCGAGCCGGTGCCGACCTTGCTCCAACCTGCACCCTCGGCCAGCAAGATCAACCCCAGCTCCGCGAAGTGGCCGCATCCACCCGCCCCAGATACCGCCACCTCCCCGAACCAGCGTGGATCTTGTCCACGCACCCCCACCCCGGACTTCAAGATCAGCACCAGCACGGCGAGGTGGCTGCATCAACCCACCCGGGACAGCGCCACCTTCCCGAACTGGCGTGGATCTTGCCCGCGGTGCCCGCCCGGATCAGCAGGATCAACACCAGACCCCGGAGTGGCCTGAATAGGGCCCCAATGCCGCCCGAAGCCAGCAAGATCAACACCAGCTCCGCGAAGTGGTCACATCGACCAGCCCGGGACGGCGCCACCTCCCCGAGCTGGTGTTGATCTTCGGGAGCGGGGAACGGGGACCGGGGCGACGGAAGGGATCTACTACCGGGGGTAGGATTGACGGGTGACTCGGCTGGGGGACCTTGAGCGTGCGGTGATGGACGTGCTGTGGGACGCGGCGCCCGCCTCGTCGGACGGGGTGACCGTGCGCGAGGTCGCCGACGCCCTGGACGGCCGGGAACTCGCCTACACCACTGTGATGACCGTGCTCGACCGGCTCGCCGGCAAGGGCATGGTGCAGCGCGAGCGGGAGGGCCGCGCCTGGCGTTACCGTCCGGCCGCCACCCGCGAGGCGCACATCGCCCAGCTCATGCTCGAAGCCCTCGACCTCGGCGGCAGCCGGGACGCCGCGCTCGTGCGCTTCGCCCGCTCGGTGACCGGCACGGAGGCGGACGTGCTCCGCGCCGCGCTCGGCGCCGAGGCCGGGGCCGCGCTCGGCGCCGAGGCCGGGGCCGCGCTCGGCGCCGAGGCCGGGGCGACTGTCGAGGACGGACCGGCCGGCCGGGTCGAGAACCCCCGGCCCGGCCGGCCGGCGCTCGACGAGGCGACGGACCGGTAGGGCGGCTGCCGTGGCGTACGCCCTGCACTTCGCCGCGATCATCCTGGCCTGCTGGCTGACCGCGCAGGTCCTCGCCGCCGCGCGCTGGACCTGGCGGGCACCCCGGGTGGCGATCATCTGCTGGCAGGCGGTCGGGCTGGCGCTCGGCCTGTCCGCCATGGGGCTGCCGATGGCGCTGGGGCTCGACGCGTACGACCGGGCGACCGGGCACGCGCTGCTGGCGCTGGCCGACGACCTGGCCCACGGCACGCTGCCGGCCGGTGTGGGCGCGGTGCACCTCAGCCTGGTCGGCGTCGGTCTCGGCATCGGCGCGGTGCTGCTCACCACGACGGTCCGCAGCCTGCACGGCGCGGTCCGCGCGCAGCGCCGGCACCGGGAGCTGCTGCACCTGGTGGCCCGGCGTGACCCGACGGTGCCCGGCGCGCTGGTGCTCGACCACCCGAGCGCGGCGGCGTACTGCCTGCCCGGGGTGCGTCCCCGGGTGGTGGTGAGCGCGGGCACGCTCGACCTGCTCGACCCGGCCGAGCTGGCGGCGGTGCTCACCCACGAGCGGGCGCACGCGCAGGAGCGGCACGACCTGGTGCTGCTGCCGTTCACCGCGCTGTGCCGGGCGCTGCCCTGGTTCCGGTGGGTGCGGGACGCGCACGCGCGGGTGGCGCTGCTGGTCGAGATGCGTGCCGACGACAAGGCCCGGGAGCTGCACGCGGACGCGCCGCTAGCCGGTGCGCTGCGCCGGTTCGCCGCCGCCGAGCACCGGGTCCAGCCGGCCGGCACGCTCGGACTCGGCGACCGCGACCTCGACGTACGCGTGCAGCGGCTGCTCGTCGCGGACCGCCCGCCGCGGGTGCTCGGCGCGATGGCGCTGGCTGTCGCGGGCACGCTCGTCTCCCTGCCGTTCGCCCTGTTCCTGAGCTGACGTCACCCCCTACGGGACTTCTCCGGGTTCGCGCGCCCCTATAGGTAGCGAGGCTACGTGTAGGTTGACTACGACAAGAGAGCCAACCCATGGGAGGACGACAGTGGACCCGCTGCTCCTCGCCCGCCTCCAGTTCGCCACCACCACCTCGATCCACTTCCTGTTCGTGGCGGTCACGCTCGGCCTGGTCACGCTCCTGGTCGGGTTGCAGACGGCCGGCTACCTGACCGGCAAGCCGGTGTACGAGCGGCTGACCCGGTTCTGGGGCCAGCTCTACGTGATCAACTACGTGCTCGGCATCGCCACCGGCATCGTCATGGAGTTCCAGTTCGGCCTGAACTGGAGCGGGCTGTCGCGCTACGTCGGGAACGTCTTCGGCGCGCCGCTGGCCATCGAGACGCTGGTGGCGTTCTTCCTGGAGTCCACGTTCCTCGGCATGTGGATCTTCGGATGGCACCGGCTGCGGCGCGGCGTGCACCTGGCGCTGCTCTGGGGCGTGGCGATCACCGCGTACGCCTCGGCCTTCTGGATCATGGTGGCGAACGCCTGGCTGCAGAACCCGGTCGGGTACGAGGTCCGCGACGGCGTCGCCCACCTCACCGACTTCGGCGCGCTGCTCACCAACCCGACGTTCGGCATGGCGTTCGGTCACGTGATCTCGGCGAGCCTGGTCACCGGCGGGCTGCTGATGGCCGCGGTGAGCGCCTGGCACCTGCTGCGGCGTACCCCCGACTACGCGCTGTTCCGCACCTCGCTGCGGCTCGGCCTGGTCACCGCGGCCCTGGCGGTCAGCATGCTCCAGGGTTTCGGCTTCGCCCAGTTCGGCCCGGTCGGGCAGCTCCAGCCGACCAAGTTCGGCGGCGGGCCGGAGCGGGACGCGCTCGTCGCCGACTGGACCGCGCGCTTCGGCCCGGGCGACTGGGAACCACCTGTGCTCTCCAACGTCGGCCTCGGCTTCATGATCCTGATCGGCTTCACGCTCGGCGCGCTCTGGCTCCTGCTGCCGCTGCTCTGGCGCGACTGGATCATCAGGTTGAAGGCGCCGCTCTGGCTGATCCTGCTCGGCCTGCCGCTGCCCTTCGTGGCGATGCTGCTCGGCTGGATCGCCCGCGAGGTCGGCCGCCAGCCCTGGGCCGCGTACGGGCTGCTGCCCACCGCGCAGGCCGTCTCGCCGGTCTCACCGGGGCTGATGCTCACCTCGCTGATCGGGTTCAGCCTGCTGCTCGGCGCGCTCGCGGTGGCCAACTGGACGCTGCTGGCCCGGCACGCGGCCCGTGGAGCGCAGGACCCCGCGCTCGGCCGCCCGCCCGCGCCCGACAGCGACGCCCACCACCAGCCCGTGTTCGTCTGAGGGAGCCCGCCGTGGAACTCGCCTGGTACGCCCTGCTCGGCCTCTTCTTCGCCACCTACCTCGTGCTCGGCGGCTACGACTACGGCGTCGGCCTGCTGCTGGCCCGACGTGGCCCGGCACCGGGAAGCCGGGCCACGCTCACCGCGCTCGGGCCGTTCTTCCTCGGCAACGAGGTCTGGCTGGTCGCCGCCGTCGGCGTCCTGTTCGGCGCGTTCCCCCGGCTGGAGGGCGAACTGCTCTCCGGCTTCTACCCGGCCGTGCTCGCCGCGCTGGCGGGGGTGGTGCTGGTGACCGCCGGGGTGCAGTTGCGCAGCCGCCCGGCCTCCGCCGCCGCCCGCGCCCGCTGGGACCGGGTGGTGGTGGTCGGCTGCCTGCTCGCCGCGCTGGGCTGGGGCGCGGTGCTCGCCGGGCTGCTCCAGGGCGTGCCGTTGAGCGCCGACGGCCACGTGGTCGGTGTCGGTCATCTCGCCACCCCGTTCGTCGCCGCCGCCGGGCTGGCGCTGCTCGCGCTGGTGGCGGTGCACGGTGCGACGTTCCTCACGCTCCGGCTGCCCGCCGCCGAGGCCCCGGCGCTCGCCCGGCTGGCGAGCGGCCTGGTGCCCGCCGCACTCGTCGCGGTCGGCGCGGCCACCGTTCTGGGTGTGCTCTCCGATCGGGTACGCGCCGCTGTGGCACGCCCGGCTGTCGCCGTACTCCTGCCGTTGGCGCTCGTGGCGGCGCTGCTGGCGGCCCGCGCGGCGCTGCGGCGGGGCCGGGCCGGGGTGGCCTTCGCGGCGACCGCGACGGCGCTGGCGCTTCCGGCGCCGCTGATCGGGGCCGCGCTCTGGCCCCGGATCCTGGTCTCCACTGCCGACCCGGCGGCGTCGCTGACGGTGGCCGAGGCGGCCGCCGGCCGCCCGACGCTGGCGCTGTTGGGATGGCTCGCGTTACCGCTCCTGCCGGCCCTACTAGGCTTTCAGGCGATGTGCTGGTGGGTTTTCCGGGGACGGATCGACGGCAGGGCACCGGTGTACTGGTGAACCGCCGCCCGTTCGACCCGCGTCTGCTGCGTCGGGTCCCCGCGGCCCGGCGCGACCTCGCCGTGCTCGCGGTGCTGGGCGGGCTCACCGCGCTGCTGGTGATCGCCCAGGCCACCGCGCTGGCGACACTGCTGGCGACGGCATTCGACGGGCGGCTGCACCGGCCGGCGCTCGCCGGGTTCGTGGCCGCTGTCGCCGGGCGGGCGCTGGTGAGCTGGGCGCAGGGCACTGTGGCGGCGCGGGCCGCCGCCACGGTGAAGGCGGCGCTGCGCGCCGACCTGCTCGGCGCGGTCGGCCGGCACGGCCCCACCTGGGTCGCCGGACAGCGGGCCGGGCAGCTCGCCACGCTGGCCGGGCGCGGCCTGGACGCGCTCGACCCTTACTTCACCGGCTACCTGCCGCAGCTCGTGCTGAGCGTCACGGTGCCGGTGGCGGTGCTGGCCCGGATCGTGTTCGCCGACTGGAGCTCAGCGCTGATCATCGCGCTCACCATCCCGCTCATCCCGATCTTCGGCGCGCTGCTCGGCTGGCAGGCGCAGGCCGCCACCGAACGGCAGTGGCGGCGCCTGTCGCTGCTCGGCGGGCACTTCCTCGACATGGTGGCCGGGCTGCCCACGCTGCGCGCGTTCGGCCGGTCCCGGGGGCAGGTCGACGTGGTACGCCGGATGGCCGACGGCCACCGCCAGGCCACCATGAAGACGCTGCGGATCGCGTTCCTGTCCGCGCTGGTGCTGGAACTGGTCGCCACACTCTCCGTCGCGCTGGTCGCGGTGCCGGTCGGCATCCGGCTGCTCGGCGGCGGCCTCACGCTCTCCACCGCGCTGCTGGTGCTGCTGCTCACCCCGGAGGCGTACCTGCCGCTGCGGGCCGCGGGCAGCCGGTTCCACGCCAGCATGGAAGGACTCACCGCGCTGGACGAGGCGCTCACACTCTCCGCCACCGACGCGCCCGCCACCGCCGAGCCGCGCCGTCCGGCGCCGCGCGGCCGTGGTGAGATCCGCTTCGAGGGCGTAACGGTCGCGTACGACCGGACCACAGCGCTGCGCGACGTCACGCTGACCGTCCGGCCCGGCGACCGGGTGGCGATCATCGGGCCCAGCGGCGCGGGCAAGAGCACGCTGCTCAACCTGCTGCTCGGCTTCGTCGCACCGACCTCGGGCCGGGTCACGGTCGACGGGGTGGACCTGGCCGGGGTCGACCTCGACGCCTGGCGGCGCGAGCTGGCCTGGGTGCCGCAGCGGGCGCACCTGTTCGCCGGGTCGCTCGCCGACAACATCCGCCTGGGCGCACCGGAGACCCCTGACGCCGCGCTCGCCGCGGCGGTCACCGGCGCCGCGCTCGACGAGGTGGTAGGCGCCCTGCCCGACGGGCTGGACACCCGCCTGGGCGAGCGCGGTCACGGCCTGTCCAGCGGTCAGCGGCAGCGTGTCGCCCTGGCTCGTGCGTTCCTGCGGGACGCGCCGATCGTGCTGCTCGACGAGCCGACAGCGCGGCTGGACAGCGCCAGCGAGGCGGTCGTGCTGGACGCGACCCGGCGGCTGGTCGCCGGACGTACCGCGCTGCTCGTCGCGCACCGGCCCGCGCTGCTCGCCGACGCCGACCGGATCCTGCGCGTCGAGGACGGCCGGGTCACCGAACTGCACCCGACCGCCACCGGACCGGCGGTGCCGCGATGATCCCCGTCTCCCCCACCCGCCCGGTGGTGACCGGGTGACCGCCGCCGACGGCGTGACGCCTGTGGGCCGCGAGCCGGCCGGGCCGACGGGGGTTCCGGTGCCGCCCTCCGGCTCGCCGGAACCGCCCGCGCCCGCCCGGCCCGGCGCGGAACGTGCGGTGCTGCGCCTGGCCCGGCCCTACCTGAGCCGGCTGCTCGGCGCCGGGCTGCTCGCCGCCGCCACCGAGTTCGCCGGCTTGGCGCTGATGGCCACCGCCACCTGGCTGCTGATGAGCGCCGCCGGCCGTCCGCCGCTGGACCGGCTGACGGTGGCGATCGTCGCGGTCCGGGCACTGGCGGTCAGCCGGGGCGTGTTCCGGTACACCGAACGGCTCGCCGGGCACGACGCCGTCCTCCGCATGATCACCGACGTGCGGGCGCGCGTCTTCGCCACGCTCGCCGCCCGCCGGGAGACCGGCCGCCGTACCGGGGACGCGCTGAGCCGCCTGGTCTCCGACGTGGAGGCGGCCCAGGATCTGCTCCTGCGCGTCCTCGTACCGGGTGCGGCGGCGGCGCTGGTCAGCGTGCTCGCGGTCGGCGTCGCCGCGCTGATCTCGCCAGCGGCCGCCGGTGTGCTCGCGCTCGGCCTGCTCGTGGCGGGCGTGGCGCTCCCCGCGCTCGCCGCCCGGATCACCCGCCGCGCCGCCGACGAGGTGGCCCCGCTGCGGGGCGCGCTCGCCGTGGACGCGGTCGACCTCACCCACGGCGCCGCCGACCTGGCCGCGTTCGGGGCGACAGGCGCCGCGCTCGCCGCCGCCGACGAGCGGGCCGGACGACTGGCCCGGCTGGAACGAAGGCTCGCCGCGACCGGCTTCGCGGTGGACGCGCTCGGCGTCCTCGTGGCTGGTCTCACCGCCGCCGCCGTGGTGGTCGTGGCGCTGCGCGCCGAGGTCGGCGGCGTGCTGGTCGGCGTCCTCGCGGTCGGCTCACTCGCCGCCGTGGAGGTGGCGCTCGCGCTCGTCGCTGCGGCCCGCCAGCGCACCCAGCTGCGGGCCGGGCTGGCCCGGGTCGCCGACCTGCTCACCGAGCCCGGCCCGGCGACCCCACCGGACACGCCGGAGCCCACTGTCGACGGCCACGACGTGCGGTTCGCCGACGTGACGGTCCGCTACCGGGCCGGCGCCGCCCCCGCCCTGGCCGGGTTCGACCTCGACCTGCCGGCCGGCCGGCGGGTGGCGGTGGTCGGGCCGAGCGGCGCCGGCAAGAGCACGCTCGCCGCGGTGCTCACCGGCGCGGTACGCCCCGACACCGGCCGCGTCACCGCCGGCGGCGTGCCGGTGTCCGAGATCCCGGCCGAGCACCTGCCCCGGGTGGTCGGCGGCCTGCTCGCCGAGGCGTACGTCTTCCACGCCACGGTCAAGGAGAACCTGCTCCTCGGCCGGCCGGACGCCACCGAGGCGGACCTGGTCGCCGCGACCCGGGCGGCCGGCCTGCTCGACTGGGTACGCGAACAGCCAGACGGCTGGGACACGGTGGTCGGCGAGCAGGGCGGGCAGCTCTCCGGCGGGCAGCGGCAGCGGCTCGCGCTGGCCCGGGCGCTGCTGGCCGCCCCACCGGTGCTGGTGCTCGACGAGCCGACCGAGGGGCTCGACCCGGCGGCCGCCGACGCGGTGCTGGACTCCACGCTCGCCGCCACCCCGGCCGGGCACTCGGTGCTGCTGATCAGCCACCGGCTCAGCGGTCTCGCCGGGTTCGACGAGATCGTGGTGCTCGAAGGCGGCCGGATGGTGCAGTGCGGCCGGCACGACGAGCTGGTGGCGCGCCCCGGCTGGTACCGGGAGCAGTGGCTGCGCCAGGAGGCGGCCGAGCGCGGCTACCTGGCGATCACGCCCTGACGCCCGGCCGATCGGGGTTTTCCCTGACGCGGGTGTCGCCCGCCGGTGGCAGGCTTACCCGCATGCGGGTGCATGAGGAGGCAGTGGTCGACCGCCGGCTGCACGAGTTGTCCACGCGGTTGCACGGGCCGAACCGGCTCAAGGCCGACCTGCTGACCGAGGCGCGGCACGCGCTGGAGGACGCCGTCGAGGCGTACCGGGAAGGGGGCCTGCCGCGCGCGGAGGCGCAGCGGCGGGCGGTCGCCGAGTTCGGCAGCGACGCCCAGCTCGTGCCGGGTTTCCAGGCCGAGCTGGCGGTCGGCGCGCTGCGCGGGCTGGCGCTGCGCACGCTCGTGGTGGCGGTGGTGCTCATCGCCGCCGGTGACCTGACCTGGCAGGGGTCGAGCTGGAGCGACGGTCCGCCCCCGCCACAGAGCTACCTGCTGCTCTCCGCCGCGCTGAACGGCATCTGGGGCGTGGTCGCCGCGCTGGCGCTGGTCGCGCTGCTGGTCGGTCCGCTGGTCGCCCGGTGGGGTTCACCGCGGCTCGTCCGCCCGGCACGGCTGATCGGTTTCGGTCTGACCGGCAGCCTGCTGCTCGGCGCGGTCGCCGGGGGCGCGCTGTTCGGCTGGTCGATCGGGCTGTGGGACGCCGCGCTCACCTGGCCGCCCCTGGTCATCGGGATGGTGGTGGTCTCGGCGGCCTGGTTCGCGCTGGCCCGGGCGGCCCGCTGCTGGGTGCTCGCCGACCGCCGGCTGGCCGGCTGAGCGGCCGCCCCTCGGCCTTGCTCGGGCGTCCCCGGCTGCCCGCTCGGCGGGCCGGGCTGCCGCCGCGGTCAGGCCGGTGCGGTGGGTGGCTCGTCCGCGCCGAGGAACCGTCCGACGGTGGCGCTGAACTCGCGCCAGCCGGCCCGCTCCCCGGCCAGCGCCCGGCCGCCGGCATCGGTCAGCTCGTAGGTGCGGCGCTCCCGGCCGTTCACAGTGCTCCAGGTGCTCGCCACCAGCCCGGCCCGCTCCAGCCGGCGCAGAGCCGGATAGATGGTGCCGGTGGGCAGATCCAGCGTGCCGCCGCTGCGGGCACGCAACGCCTCGATGATCGCGTAGCCGTGCAGCGCGCCCCGTTCCAGCACGGCGAGCAGCAGCGCGTCCAGGTGTCCGTGCAGCGCCTGCGCCTTCATGCGTAGCAACGCTACTTGTCGCGCCGCCGCGACGCCAAGGGGTGCGACTCCCGGTCGGAACCGTCGCCCACTAGGGTATGTGCGCAGAGTCACTCGGCGGCGCGACGCCGTCGGGTGGGCAACCCGAACGCACACGGAGGTCAGCGTGGCCCGCCAGTCGCCCCAACGGCCCGACGCCGACGAGCCCGAGCTCGACGACACCGACGCCGCCGCCGCGGCCGACGAGGTCGAGGAGGACCGCCCGCCGGCCGACCGCGCGCTCTGGGACGAGGTGCGGATCGACCCGGTGGAGATCGCCCTGCCCGCCGGCACCGGCTTCACGCTGCGGGCGTACCGGCAGGCGCGCGAGCTGACCCCGACCGACGTCGCCGAGCGCGACCAGGACGACCCGTTCCTGGCCCGCCGTCAGGTCGTCGAGACCGAGGAGGACGAGGAGGTGGTGATCCTCGACGAGGAGTTCGCCGCCCTCTCCGCCGAGGAGGACGACGAGGACGAGGAGAAGGACGCCAAGTCCCGCCGCAAGGGCAAGGCCGACGCCTCGGACGACGAGAAGGCCGAGGCCGACGAGGACGACGCCGAGGACGACGAGGACGAGGACGAGGCGGGCGACGAGGAGGTGCCGGTCTTCCTCACCCACAAGGGCCGGCTCCTGCTGTTCAAGACGCCGGAGTCATTGGTCACTTTCATCCGTTCCGGCGCGCCCAACGACCTGTCCCAGCTGGACAGTTGGAATGAACTGTCCGAACGGCTGGAGCCGGCCGACATCGCCCCGCTGGACGAGGACACGTACGAGCTCGACCTGGTGGTGGAGAACCTGCGCGGCGGCCACGACGCGTGGGACCACGAGCTGCTCATCGAAGCCGGTGAGATCGCCCGTGACCTGGCGTACGCCCTGCGGCTACCCGCCGTGCTGGACATGCTCTCGGCGGGCTCCAGCCTGGACGACCTGGACGAGGCGCTGCGCGCTTCCGTCAACGGTGGCGTCGGTGGTTTCCTGGGTCGTCGGCGGCTGAAGAAAATCGGGGCACAAACCGCAAGTTTGGGTTGGCGCACCATTGTCGGCAAGATCTCTGCGGTTGTGGACTGGCGCGACTGACCCGGAGCGGGGAGCATCAGTCTCTGGCAGAGCAAGACCTGTGTCCCGGGAGGAGGACGACGCCGTGGCGCTCGTGCGCGTGTACTGCGGTCTGGCCTCGGCAGATCCGGCCGACCGAACGGCTTCGGCCGGAACGACGCTGACGTCCGCTGTGGTCGACGACGCAGGCCGTCTGCTGCACGTCTGCGAGATCGGTGACGATCCCGCCGGTTACGCCCGGCTGGTCGCGCTGCTGGTGGAACGGTCCGGCGGTCCGAGCGGCGCGGCCATCGCCGCGGACAGCGACGACCACATCGTCACCTCGCTGCTGAGCGCCGCCGGCCGCCCGCTGGCGATCGCGGACGACGACTCGGTCGACGACTTCGCCGAGCGCTTCGCCGACGACGACTCCCTGGAGGAGATGCAGTCCCCGCCCGCCGAGCGCCGGGCGGTCGGGCTGGCCCGTGCGCTCCAGGCCGGCGCGCTCTCCGCGGTGACCCTCCCGGCGCCGCGCGAACTCGCCGGATACACGCAGGTCCTGGCCGCGCACGCGGCGCTGGCGAGTGGCCGTCACTCCGCCGCCGTGACACTGCGCGAGGTGCTCCGCGAGCTCTACCCGGCCGCGCTGCGGGCCTACCCGGATCCTGCCGACCGGGTCGCCCTGGCGGTCCTCGACGCGCTGCCCGAGCCGGGGATGCTCACCGGCCCCGCGGGCCGTGGTGGCCGGGACGGCGCGCTGGCCGCCGACGCGGTCGTCGCGCAGCTGGCCGGCGAGGGCGTGGCCGACGCCGACGCCGTCTCCGACGCGGTGACCGCGCTGCGTGTCGCCATCTCCGAGACGCCCCGGCGGGCCACCGTCAACCGCACGCTCACCGCGGCCGTCGCCGAGACCGTACGCCAGGCCGTCGCCTCCGTCCGGACCTGTGACGCCGGCTGCGACGCGCTCGTCGGCGCGCTCGCCGAACGCACCGCTCCCACTCCCGCGACCGGCCGCCGGGCCGCCGCCCGACGGGGCGAGCAGGTCGACGAGCTGGCCTCGACGCCCGCGGCCGACCTCCGTCCGGTGCGCTCCATCCAGCCGGACCCGATCGCCGAGCCCCACCGCGGTCGTCCCGAGCCGGCCGGGGCACCCGAGCCGGCCGGCCGTCGCGGTCGTCCCGAGCCGCTCCCCGGCGGGCGGCGCAGCCGTCCGGAGCCGGTGTCCGGTCCGGCCGCCACGACGACGCCCCGGCCGCTCGGCCCGCCACCCGTCGCGCCGGCGCCCGTCACGCCGCCGCCGGTCGCCCCGGCGCCGGTCACGCCCGTCGCTCCGGCAGCAGCACTGGGCCGGCCGTCCTCGGCTCCCCCGGCGCGGCCCGAGCCGACCGGTGCGCCGCTGCCGTCGCGGGTGGACGGCCCCACCAACCGGCCGGTCTCCGCGCCGCCTCCGCCGCCACCCGGGATCACGCCGATCGCCCCGTCCCCGCGCGGCGCCGTGCCGCCGGCCGAGGCCGGCGAGCCGTTCCGCCCGACGCTCACCACCGCGGCCATCAACAAGGCGCGGGCCGAGCGGCAGCGCACAGTCATCCCGCCCCGGCCGAAGACCAACCAGAACCCGCACCAGGAACCGCCCACCGGTGGATTCAGCGCCACCGACCTGAGCATCCCGGTGCCGGCCCCGCGCCCGCCCGCGCCGGAGGCGCCGCCGGGCTCCCGGGCGAACTGGCCGCTGGTGAACACCGAGGACGACACCGCCCGGGAGCGGGAGGGCACCACCTACCCGTACGGGCGGGGCGTGGACGCGCCGAGCGACCCGGGCCGGGTCACGCCGCCGTGGCTCGCCGACGACCTGCCGCAGGAGCCGCCGATGCTGCGGCTGGTGGAGCCGCCGCCGCTCGCCGACCGCGCGCTGCGCGACGAGATGGGCCGGCCGGCCGACCCCGGCCTGGAGACGCCCCCGCTGCGTCTCGTCGACCAGGGCGACCCGAGCCGCGTACCGCTGCCCGCCGCGCCCGAGCGGCGTCCCGCCCCGAAGGAGCACCGGCCGCCGCCGGTCTCCGACGAGGGTGACGGCGACCTGCTGATCTTCGCGCAGGCCAAGTCCGCCTGGTTCGTCGGCCACGGCGACGAGGCCGACCTGGAGTGGTCGACCACCGCCGACACCGGCTGGCAGGCGGCCGAGCAGGCGGCCCGTCCGGCCGTCGGCGCGGAGACCAAGGCCGGGCTGCCGAAGCGCGTGCCGCAGGCCAACCTGGTCCCGGGCTCCCCGCTGCGCGAGGAGCGTCCTCTGCGGATCGTCCGGAACGCGGCGAGCCTCGCCGAGAACACCACCGGATACTTCCGGGGCTGGCGGCGCGGCCAGGAGATCGGCGGCTTCGCCGTGGGCGGCCGTCCGGGCCGTGAGGCGGCCGGTGGCTGGGACTTCACCCGCGACACCGGCGACCGCGACGACGACCGGGAGTACGAGTACCGCTCGGCGGGCTACCGCTCCTGACCGGGCCCGCCGGGGTGTTCCATCCCACACCGGGACGATTTGACGCTGGGCTGGACCGGCCGGGAACATACCCGGCGGACCAGCGGCGGCGCCTGTTCGCCGGGGTGGGAAGGCGATTCCATTGGCGACACCGGCGTTCGACTCCACTGTGCTCACCCGGCGGGGCGTCCTCGCCGCCGCTGCCGGGAGCCTGCTGCTCGCCGGGTGCGCGCCGCAGGGCCAGCGGCCGGACGACGGCCCGTCCAGCAGCGCGCCGAGCGACCAGGACCTGATCGTCGGCGCGAGCCTGGAACTGACCGGCGCCGGGTCGCTGCTCGGCGTCGCCCAGCGGCAGGCCCTTCAGCTCACCGCCGACTCGCTCAACCGCACCGGCCTGCCGGTCGGGAACCTGGTCCGGTCGGTCCGGCTCCAGATCCTGGACAACGGCAGCAATCCCGAGGTCGCCGCCCGCCACGCCGCCGAGTTCACCCGGGCCGGCGCCCAGGCGCTGATCGGCGGCGTGCTCGGCGAGACCTCGGTGGCCCTCGCGGCGGCCGCCCAGCGGGTCAAGACACCCTTCCTGTCGCTCGGCTACGGTGAACGCATCGCGCTGCCGCTGGACGAGCGCACGTTCACCTACAAGCTCACCCCGGACGCCGTCGACATGGCACGTCGCCTGGTGGAGCTGTTCGAGTCCAAGAAGATCCGGCGGGTGTCGGTGCTCGCCGCCGACGGGATGCACGGCGACTCGGGTGTGCGGGCGATGCGGGAGGCGCTCGCCGACAGCAGCACCGACCTGGCCCGCACGGTACGCCTTCCGGCGACCGGCCGGCGCTTCCGTACCGCCGCCGAGCGCGTCGCCGGCAGCCAGCGGGACGGCGTGGTGGTCTGGGCTACCGCACCCGACTCCGGTGTCGCGGCACGGGAACTGCGCGCCGCCGGCCACCGCGGCCCGATCTTCTTCGACGCCGGCGCGGTCGCCGACGACACCGTGCAGGGCGCGAACGCCGCCGCCGTGGAGGGCGCGTACGCGGTACACCCGGCCTGCCTGGACGTCTCCGCCGCCACCGCCACCACGACGGCCCAGCTGGCCCGCCGGGACTTCGTCAACCGCTACACGCAGCGGCACGGCGTCAGCCCGGACTTCGCCCCGTACGCCTCGGACGCGCTCCAGCTCCTCGCCACGTCGGCGCGGATGGCGACGAGCCTGGACCGGGGCCGGCTGCGGGCGCTCCTCCAGGCGCAGACCGTCGAGGGCATCGCCGGCGGATACGCGTTCCGCGCCGACCGGCACGGCGGCATGGAGCCCGACTCGCTCGCCGTGTACCAGGTGTTCCGGGGCAACTGGACCCGGTACGCCTGACCTCACCCGTCGCCCGGTGACCGTCCCGCCTGGAGGGTCACCGGGTGATCGCGTACCGTGTCCGCCCCCAGACGGCAGGAAGCGCCCGGTGGCCCTGAGGCCGCCGGGCGCTTCCGCGCGTCGGTCAGGCGGGCGCGACGGCCCGCGAGCGCCGCATGGTGAGCACGTACTCGACCAGCGAGATCAGCACGTGCTTCGTGGACTCCCGGTTCCGGGCGTCGCACGGCACCACCGGCACGTCGCGGGAGATCGCCAGCGCGTCCCGGACGTCCTGCGGATCGTGGTACTGCATGCCGTCGAAGCAGTTGATGGCGATCAGGTACGGCAACCGCCGGTGCTCGAAGAAGTCGATCGCGGCGAAGCAGTCGGCGAGCCGGCGGGTGTCGACCAGCACCACCGCGCCGATCGCACCCCGGACCAACTCGTCCCACATGAACCAGAACCGCGTCTGACCCGGAGTACCGAACAGGTACAGGATCAGATCCCGGTCGATCGAGATACGACCGAAGTCCATCGCCACCGTGGTCGTCGTCTTACCCGGCACCTGCCGGGTGTCGTCGACGCCGACACCGGCGGAGGTCATGATCGCCTCGGTGGTCAGCGGCGTGATCTCGGAGACCGAGCCGACCAGCGTCGTCTTGCCGACGCCGAACCCACCGGCGATAACGATCTTCGCCGACGTCACTCGGCCGCTCGGGGCCGGCGGCCGGTGCGACATGTCAGAGCCTGCGAAGTCCACTCAGCACCCTCTCCAGCAGTTCAGTGCCCACCGCGTCGTCGGAGTCGTCCAAGATGGTCGGCTCGTGGACCGCGACCAGGCCGTCCGTCGCCATGTCGGCGATGAGCACCCGGGCCACGCCGAGCGGAAGCTGCATCCGCGCCGCGATCTCGGCGAGCGACTGCACACGTCCGTCACACAACGCGGCGATGTACTGGTGTTCACGACCGTGGCCGCCACCATTGCCAGTGGCAACCGCTCGGCCGCGCACCGTCGTCTCGACGAGTGCCTCCAGGGCGATGTCGAGCCGGGGACGGGTACGGCCGCGGGTAACGGCGTACGGCCGGACCAACGCTCCGGTCGGCTCGTCACGATCCGCCATTTCGCCGCTCACCTCCCTCGTACCCGGCACCGGCTCGCCCCGGTGGCATCCGTCGCTGTCGTAGTTGTTCCCGCACCTGACCCACCGGCCAGCGCGTCATTCAGCCCATCATCCCCACAGCCGTACGCGGCTGCGGCGTCAGGGCATCGCCCACCCGGTCCACGAGCAGGGCCATCTCGTACCCGACCTGACCCACGTCGCAGCTCCGCGCCGCCAGCACCGCGAACGACGAGCCGTCGGAGATGGACATCAGGAACAGGAAACCGTTGTCCATCTCGACGACTGTCTGCAACACCGCTCCGCCCTCGAAGCAGCGGGCCGCGCCCTGGGTCAGGCTGACCAGACCGGACGCGATCGCGGCGAGCTGGTCGGCGCGGTCCCGCGGAAGGTCACGGGACGAGGCGAGAAGCAGGCCGTCGGCCGAGACCGCGACCGCGTGCGCCACACCGGGCACCCGGTCGGCGAAGTTGGCGAGCAGCCATCCGAGATCCTGCGTAGTAGTCATCCTTGTTGCTCCTTCTGCCCGCTCCCGGCCACCGGGCCTGAGCCAGACTGCGAGGACTGCTGCCCGCCCGGAGTGCCCTCCGGGCCGGTCGTGTTGCTGTCGGTGTTACGCCCGCGCTGTACGCCCCGATGGTAGGCCGAGAGCAGGCCCCGAACACCCTCCGGAGTACGCCGCTGCACCGACGCGGAAGGCTTCTCGATGCTGCCGGGCACGAGCTGCGCCATCGGCGTCCGCTTCGGCAGGCCCTTCTGGGTGGTCTCCGCAACCGGGACCTCGGTGGCCGCCGACGCGGCACGCCAGCCGTCGTCGGCCGCCGTCTGCCACGGGGAGGAGGACTGCGGCGACGCGGTCGGCTGCCGGGTGGGCAACCCGCCGGTGTGCGCGGGAC
Organism: Micromonospora sp. CNZ297; assembly: GCF_007827625.1. Lineage (NCBI taxonomy): Bacteria > Bacillati > Actinomycetota > Actinomycetes > Micromonosporales > Micromonosporaceae > Micromonospora > Micromonospora sp. CNZ297. The sequence continues at coordinate 97,239 of NZ_VISU01000010.1, forward strand.
GGGCGTTCCCGTTCGCCGCGCCGTTGTCACGCGGTGCTCCGCCGGCCGTCGGAGTGTGTGCCATCGGCGTGTTACCTGTCGTTGCGGGTGTCTTCTGCGGCACGGGCCGGCCGTCCGTGTCCACCTTGGCGAACTGCTGGGTGGCGGCGCCGCCGTTCGTCGTCGCGGCCGGTGCCGCCGACTCCTCGTTGGGTCCGGGCCGGCGGGTGCGGAACCACGCCGACTCCAGCTCCCGGAAGATCGGCAGCTCCATCGTCTCGTCCGCGTACCGCTGACGGTTGCCCTGCTGCTGCGGCGCGGCCGGGCGTGCCACCGGTGCCGCCGGGCGGTTCGCCGCCGGGGCCTCGGCCGGCCGGCTCGCGGCCGGAGCGGCGGACGGCTGGCCGGCCGCCTGCTGCGGGGTGGCCGGAATCTCCGTGCGCGGCACCCGGGGCAGCTCGGTGGTCATGTCCATGCCACTGGTGGGCCGTTCCGGCGCCGCCGGAGCCGGGGTCGGCGCGACCGGCGGCCAGACCGGCGGGGCGCTGACACCCGGTGCGGGCATCGGACGCGCCTGCGGCTGGTTCGCCGGCGGCGCGGAGGCCGGGTACCCGGCGGCGGGCTGCCCGGACACCGGCGCGGGGTGCCCGGAGACCGGCGCGGCCGAGACCGGACGGTACGGCAGCGGGTCGCCGGAGACCGGCGCCGCGGAGACCGGGCGGCCCGAGAACGGGTCGCCGGAGACCGGCGCGGCCGAGACCGGGCGGTACGGCAGCGGGTTGCCGGAGACCGGCGCGCCGGAGACCGGGGGCAGCGGCGGGGCCGACACCGGCGGGACCGGCGGCGCGGAGACCGGCGGCGGGCTGTAGGGCCGCGCCTCCGGGCTGCTCGGCAGTTGGCGCGGGATCGCCGGCTGCTGGCCGGTGCTGCCCGGGTCGCCGTCGGCCGGGTTGCGCCGCTGCGGCAGCGGGTCCGTCGACTGGCCGTTGGGCCGGCCGCCGAATCCGCCGTCGCCGCCGGACGGGCTGGCGCCGGTCAGGTCGGACCAGGCCGGCATGGCACGGCCGCCACCGGCGTTCGCCGGGGTGCCCGAGCCGTTGCGCGGCGCCGGGTCGAAGGCGCGTCCGCCGAGCGTGACCTGGTTGCCCGAGGAGCCCGGGTGGGGCGCCGGCGGCAGGCTCGGCGGGTTGTTGTTGCCGAAGGCGGCCAGGGCGCCGAAGGCCGGTGCCGGGCCGTTCTGCTGCGGGCCCGCGGCCGGCAGGGCCGGTCCGGGCAGGCCACGGCCGGCCAGGGCGCGCGGCACCAGGACCGAGGTCGGCAGCGTCACGTCGGCGACGGTGCCCCGGTCGGCACCCGGCCGCAGCTCGACCCGGACGCCGTGCCGGGCGGCCAGCCGCGCGACCACGACCAGGCCCATCATCCGGGAGACCGCGACGTCCACCTGCGGCGGCGTGGCCAGCCGCTCGTTGAGGTCGCGGAGCTGGTCCGGGCTGATGCCGATGCCGCGGTCCTCCACGTAGAGGGAGGCGCGGTCGCCGACCCGCCGGGCCTCCACCATGACCTGCGAGTCCGGCGGGGAGAAGGCGGTGGCGTTGTCGAACAGCTCGGCGACCAGGTGCACCAGGTCGTTGACCGCGTGGGCGGCGACCTCGATGTCCCGGTCGATCACGCCGAACTCGATCCGGGTGTAGTGCTCGACCTCGGACTGGGCGGCGCGCAGCACGTCGATCAGTGCGGCGGGCTCGCGCTGCACACGGGTGGAGTCCGCACCGGCGAGGACCAGCAGGTTCTCGTCGTTGCGGCGCATCCGGGTGGCCAGGTGGTCGAGCTGGAACAGCTCGGCCAGCCGGTCCGGGTCCTCCTCGCCGCGCTCCAGGCGGTCGAGGTGGCCGATCAGCCGGTCGACCAGGATCTGCGAGCGGCGGGCCAGGTTGACGAACATGGTCGCAACCGAGGCCCGCAGGGCGGCCTGCTCGGCGGCGGTCCGGACGGCCTCCAGGTGGACGGCGTTGAACGCCTCGGTCACCTGGCCGAACTCGTCCTTGCTGCGCACCGGCAGCGGCTCGGCGATCTGGTTTGCCAGTTGCACAGGGGAGAGCTGGCCGGTGACCTGCGGGTCGCGCAGACGGGCGACCGCCTGTGGCAGCCCGTACTGGGCCACCGCCAGGGCGCCCTGGCGCAGGTCGCGCAGCGACCGGGCCATCGAGCGGGCCACCAGGTACGCGAACAGGATGGCCAGCAGCAGCATGGTGAGCAGCAGGCCGGTCTCCAGGAACACCTGGCGCTGGGTGTCCGAGCGCAGCGCGTCGGCCTGCCGGACCACGTTGCCGTCGAGCCGGGCCTCCACGGTCCGGATCAGCTTGGCGTTGGCGACCATGGTCTGGTCCCACTGGTCCGCCCCGAACGGGGCGTTCTCCATCGAGCCGTTGTTGTTGCCCGAGACGAAACTCGTGAAGCGGTCGGCCTTGCGCAGGTCGGGCCCGGAGACGGTCTGCTCGTAGAACAGCTTGTCGGGCTCGGTGGCGACCGACTGGAAGGTCGCCAGCGACTGCGACTGGCCGGTGCCGCTGGCGATGAACTGCTCGCGCAGCGCGGCGGTGTACTGGTTCTGGGTCAGCGCCTGGTGGACGACGACCCGGCGCTGGGTCAGGTATTCCTTCTGCCGGGCGACGGCGGCCGCCGCGCGCATCCGGTCGCTCAGGTCGTTGTTGCCGGCGAGCTGGGTGGCCGAGTCGCGGATCGCGAGCAGGTCCTCGATCAGCTGCCGGTACGCCTGGTCGGCGTCGTTGATCTTCAGCTTGCCGTTCAGCACCTGGCTGCGGGTCGCCGGAAGGTCCTTCAGCTGGGTGTCGATCGTGTCGAGCAGCCCGACGAAGTTGCGGGGCAGGTCGTCGATCTCGCCACGCTGCCGCAGGTACGGCGACTTCGCCTGGTCCACCCGCTGGTTGGCGCGGTTGTAACCCTCCTGGTACTGCGCCCGGGTCTGGAACTCCTTCGCGCCGAGGAAGAGCACGGCGCCGACCCGCTCGTCCTGCACGGTGTCGACCAGGTCACCCGAGTAGCCGATCAGGTTGGCCAGATCCCCCGCCCGGTTGGCATTGTTGAGCGTCTCCAGGTGGTCGACCAGACCACTGGTGCCCACCACGACCGTGGCGATGGTCGGCACGATCATGATCAGACCGAGCTTGGACCAGATCGGCATATCGCGCAGCCGACTCATCGGCCGGCGCAGCCGCGACAGGAAGGAGCCCGCCGTCGTTGGCCGTTTGCTCACGTCACCGCCCTCGCATTACCGCACCCCGCGCCACCCTGAGGGCAACGCCGAGCGACCGACCCGGCGGGTCGGACCTCCGAGATTCCATCACGCCGCTCCGCAAAGAGAAAGCCCAGGTTGTCCCTCACCGGAGGTGTGATGAGATGTTGATGCAATTTGATAGCAATCCGTCTGGCCGGAGTCACTGAAGGTAATGGAACACCCGCACCGCGTCGTCCTGCTCGCCGGCCCCTCCGGGTCCGGAAAGTCATACATAGCCCAGCGAACCGGACTTCCGGTGCTCTGCCTGGACGACTTCTACAAGGACGGCGATGACCCTACGTGTCCGCGTCGAAACGGACAGGTGGACTGGGAGTCCCCCTTGTCCTGGGATTCGGACACGGCGGTGCAAACAATCGCCCGACTGGCTCGTGAGGGCAAGGCCGAAGTGCCGGTTTATGCGATCGGCGCAGACCGTCGAGTAGCCACCCGGCCATTCGATGTCGACGGATCGCCAATCTTCGTCGCCGAGGGGATCTTCGCGGCCGAGATCGTGGCCGAGTGCCGGCGACTGGGCCTGCTCGCCGGTGCGTACGCGCTGCGCCGCCCGCGCGGCGCGACGTTCCTGCGCCGCCTCGCCCGGGATCTCGCCGAGCAGCGCAAGGCGCCCCGGGTGCTGCTCCGGCGCGGGGTCGCGCTGCTGCGCGCCGAGCCGGCCGTGCTGCGCCGGCAGACCGGGCTGGGCGCCGAGGCCGCCCGGGCCGGGCAGGTGCTGCGCGGGGTGGCCGCACTGCTCTCCGGCCATCCCCGCCAGTCGTGATCAGCCGATCAGCTCGGCGTACGCCGGCTTGATCACCTCGTCGATGATCCGCAGCCGCTCGTCGAACGGGATGAACGCGCTCTTCATCGCGTTGATGGTGAACCACTGGAGTTCCTTCCAGCCGTAGCCGAAGGCCTCCACCAGCAACGCCATCTCCCGCGACATCGAGGTGCCGCTCATCAGCCGGTTGTCGGTGTTCACAGTCACCCGGAACCGCAGGTCACGCAGGAGCCCGATCGGGTGGTCGGCGATCGAGGCCGCGGCGCCGGTCTGCACGTTCGACGACGGGCACAGCTCCAGCGGGATGCGCTTGTCCCGCACGTACGCGGCCAGCCGGCCCAGCACCGGCGGGTTGCCCGGCGTGATGTCGTCGACGATGCGGACGCCGTGGCCGAGCCGGTCGGCGCCGCACCACTGGATCGCCTGCCAGATGGACGGCAGGCCGAACGCCTCACCCGCGTGGATGGTGAAGTGGAAGTTCTCCCGCTGGAGGTACTCGAACGCGTCCAGATGCCGGGTGGGCGGGAAGCCCGCCTCGGCGCCGGCGATGTCGAACCCGACCACCCCGGTGTCGCGGTGCCGCACGGCCAGCTCGGCGATCTCCTGCGAGCGGGCCGCGTGCCGCATCGCGGTGAGCAGCGTGCCGATCCGGATCGGGGTGCCCGCCTCGGCGGCCAGCGCGCTGCCCTCCCGGAACCCGGTGACCACCGCGTCGACCACCTCGTCCAGGGTCAGGTTCTGCTCCAGGTGCTGCTCCGGCGCGAACCGCACCTCGGCGTAGACCACGCCGTCGGCGGCCAGGTCCAGCGCGCACTCGCGGGCCACCCGGCGCAGCGCGGCAGGGGTCTGCATGACCGCCACCGTGTGCGCGAACGTCTCCAGGTAGCGCTCCAGCGAGCCGGAGTTCGCCGCCTCGGTGAACCAGACGCCGAGCGCCGCCGGGTCGGTGGTGGGCAGTTCGTGGCCGACCTCGGCGGCCAGCTCGACGATCGTCGCGGGCCGCAGGCCGCCGTCGAGGTGATCGTGCAGCAGCGCCTTCGGGACCTTGACGATGTCCTCGTACGAGATTGCGACCATGCTCAGACCCTAGTCACCCCCGGTACGGGCGCGGCGGTGGACCGGTCCGGTCAGGGCCGCCAGCCGTACACCCGCTCCACCGCGAGCCGCAGGACCACCCGCCCGTCGGCCACCATGGCGGCCCGGTAGTCGGCCCAGTCCGGGTGCTCGCCGCGGATCCGCCGGTAGACCTCGACCAGCTCGTCGACGGTCGCGTCGTCGGTGGCCGCAGCGGGCGGGGTGAGCGTCACGGTGCCCTCGGCGACCGCGTACGCCCCGCCGTCGGCGGTGGTCACGTGGAAGCTGGCCCGGGGGTCGCGGCGCAGGTTGCGCACCTTGGCCCGGTCGCCCGTGGTGGAGCAGCGGATCAGGCCCGGCTCGGCCAGGTAGTCGAGGTTGGACAGCTGGGGGCGGCCGTCCCGGCGCAGCGTGACGAGCACTCCGCGCCCGCGCTCACCGAACAGTTCCCAGAGCCGGGCGCTCACCGCGCTCACCGCGCCACCTCGGTTCGCAGCGGCGCGAGCGCGGCGGCCAGCCGGGCGAGCTGATCCAGCATGAGCGCGGCGGCCTCCTCCCGGCCGGGGTCGGGTCGCAGCTCGCCCGCCTCGTCCAGCGCCTGCCGCAGGAAGACGACCACCTGGTCGTTGACCGGGGTCATGTTCAGCGTGGTCACCACCTGCTTGATCATCTGCACCGCGCGCAGGCCCCCGGAGGTCATGCCGTAGCTGACGAAGCCCACGGGCTTGTGCTGCCACTCGTAATAGAGGTAGTCGATCGCGTTCTTCAGCGGCGCGCTGAAGCCGTAGTTGTACTCCGGCATGACCAGGACGAAGGCGTCCGCGGCGTCGATCTCGGCGCTCCAGGCCCGGGTGTGCTCGTGCAGGTAGACCCGCTCGGACGGGTGGTGCGGCTCGTCGTGGAAGGGCAGGTCGACCTCGGCCAGGTCGAGGAGGCGTACCTCGTCGAAGCCGGCGTGGCGGACGGCGGCGGCGGTGAACCAGTCACCGATGCGGCGGCCGACCCGGCCGGGGCGGGTGCTGGCGACGACGACGGTCAGGCGGGGCATGGCGAGGTCACTCCTGTCGGGACGGGGGCCGGGGCGGTGAGCCGGGGAACGAACCAGGCGACGATCGGCCCGATGCCGATCGCGTAGAGCAGGGTGCCGGGGCCGACGGCGCCGCCGAGCAGCCAGCCGACGGCCAGCACCGTCACCTCGATCGCGGTGCGGGCCGGGCCGAGCGGCAGGCCGCGGGCGGCCAGGCCGGTCATCAGCCCGTCCCGCGGGCCGGGGCCGAGGCGGGCGCCGAGGTAGAGCGCGGTGGCGAGGCCGTTGAGCAGGACGCCCGCGACCAGCAGGCCGATCCGGCCGACGAGCGGGGCGACCGGCGGCAGGAGCGCCAGCGTGGCGTCGAGGGCCAGGCCGACGAGCGCGACGTTCGCCACGGTGCCGACGCCCGGCCGCTGCCGCAGCGGGATCCACAGCAGCAGCACCAGCAGCGCCACGCCGTTGACCAGCAGGCCCATCGGCAGGCCGGTGCGGTCGGCGAGGCCCTGGTGCAGCACGTCCCAGGACGCGAGCCCGAGGTCGGCGCGGACCATCAGCGCGACGCTGACGCCGAACAGGGCCAGGCCGGCGAACAGCCGTACCAGCCGGGACGGCAGTTTGGTTGACATGTCATCAACCTAGGCCGCAACTTGGTGACATGTCAACAACACCGGTACGATCGGCGCATGGACGAACCGCGCTGGCTGGACGAGCAGGAGGACCGCGCCTGGCGCGGCTACCGCCGCATGCGCCGCCTGCTCGACCTGGAACTGGCCCGGGAGCTGATGCAGGACGCCGGCCTCTCCGAGCCCGACTACGACGTCCTGAGCGACCTGTCCGAGACCCCGGAGCAGCGGCTGCGGCTCAGCGAACTCGCCGACCGGATGCTCTGGTCCCGCAGCCGCCTGTCCCACCACATCTCCCGCATGCAGCAACGCGGCCTGGTCACCCGGGAGGAGTGCGCCACCGACGGCCGCGGCTCGGTCGTCGTGCTCACCCCGGCCGGACGCCGGGCCGTCGAGGCCGCCGCACCCGGGCACGTGGCGGCCGTCCGCCGGCACCTGATCGACCGGCTCACCCCGGCCGAGGTGGCCGCGCTCGGCACGCTCAGCCAGCGGGTGATCGACCACCTCACCGGCCGCCTCACCGGCCGACCCGAGACGGAGCACTGAGCCGTGGACGATCGCATCCTCGCCCGGCTGCGCTGCCCGGTCTGCGCCGAGCCGCTCACCGAGACCACCGCCGGCACCGCACGCGCGCTGCGCTGCCCGCGCGGGCACAGCTTCGACATCGCCCGGCAGGGATACGTGAACCTGCTCGCCGGCCGCGCCCCGCACACCGGGGACAGCGCCGAGATGGTCGCCGCCCGCGCCGGCTTCCTCGCCGCCGGCCACTACGACGCCGTCGCCGCCGCGCTTGCGACCACAGCGGTACGCGTCGCGGGCTCCGACGCGTACCCCCTGGTCGTGGATGCCGGCGCCGGGACCGGGCACTACCTCGCGGCGGTGCTGGCGGCGCTGCCGGAGGCCGCCGGCCTGGCCCTGGACGTCTCCAAGCCGGCGCTGCGCCGCGCGGCCCGGGCGCATTCGCGGGCCGCCGCCGCGCTCGCCGACACCTGGCAGCGGCTGCCCCTGGCCGACCGGTCCACCTCAGTGCTGCTGAACGTGTTCGCGCCGCGCAACGGCCCGGAGTTCCACCGGGTGCTCGACCCGGGCGGCGCGCTGCTGGTGGTCACCCCGGCCGCCGACCACCTGACCGAACTCGTCGACGCGCTGGACCTGCTGCGGGTCGACCCGGACAAGGCCGACCGGGTCGCCGGCAGCCTCGGCGCCCACTTCGCCGAGGAGTCCGCGACCGGGCACCGGGCCCGGCTCGCGCTGACCCGCGCCGAGGTCACCACGCTCGTCGGGATGGGACCGAGCGCCTGGCACGCCGACCCGCGACGGCTCGCCGCGCGCATCGCCGCGCTGCCCGAGCCGGTGCCGGTCACGCTCTCCGTCCGGCTCGGCGTGCACCGCCCGCGCTGACCCGGCTCAGGTGGAGAGGTCGACCTCTTCCCAGCCCGGCGGCTCGTCGTGGTACGGCCCGCGCAGCACCACCGCCCACTCCAGCGCCCACCGGCGCTGCCCGATCGCGTTGGCGTCCACCAGCCCCGGCAGCGCGCCACCCGCCTTCTCGGTCTCCAGGTACGCCCAGTCGAGGCAGTAGTGCAGGTCCAGCAGCGCCGCGGCATCGCCGGGATGCTGCGGCGCGGCCAGGATCCGGGCCCGCCACTGGCCGAACGTCTCCCCCGCGACCAGGTTCGGCATCCGCTCGACCAGCCGCTCGTCCACCGGCACCGTCGGGTCCAGCTCCTTGGCCAGCCCGAGCACCCAGGCCAGCGAGAACAAGGCGTCGTGGTGCAGCACGAACGACCTGTGGTCGCCCCGGCCGCCCATCACGAACTGCCACTCCGGCGGCGTCACCGAGTCGACCAGGTGCGACTCCAGCAGCCAGCCCATCGCCGCCCGGGCGGGCATCCCGAAGCAACGGGCCAGGATCACGTGCAGCACCGCGATCCGGGCCTCGATCTCCGGGGTCGGACGCAGCTCGATCTCGTCGCCCGGCTCCCACACCAGCGGGAACTGCGGCGGCGGCAGCGGAAGACCCAGCCGGGACAACTCGTCCAGGCTCGCCTCCCGGACGGCCCGGGGATCGGGAGCGGGTACGCGCACGGTCAAGCCCCTGTCTGCTCACCTCGGCTCGTCGCCGGCCGATCCCCCCTGGCCTGGGAGGATAGCGGCTCCGGCCGGGCCGGCACCATGGCCGGTCCCGGTCAGCCGATCCGCTCGACGACCAGAGGCGTCGCGTCCGGCGCGTCCGGTGCCACCCGCACCGCGCGGCGCGCCTCGTCCAGCGCGGCGGGCATCCGCTCGGCGTGCTCGGCCCGCAGCTCGAACAGCGGGTCGCCGACCCGCACCCGGTCACCGCGGCGCTTGTGCAGCACCACGCCGGCCGGGATGCTCACCGGGTCCTCCTTGCGGGCCCGGCCCGCGCCGAGACGCCACGCGGCCACCCCGATCGCGTACGCGTCGACGTCGGCGACCCAGCCGTCCTCGGTGGCGGTGACCAGCTCGACCTCGTTCGCGGTGGGCATCGGTGCGTCCGGGTCACCGCCCTGCGCCCGGATCATCGTGCGCCAGGAGTCCATCGCCCGGCCGTCCCGCAGTGCCGCCTCCGGGTCGGCGTCCGGCAGCCCGGCCGCGTCGAGCATCTCCCGGGCCAGTGCCAGCGTCAGCTCCACCACGTCGGCCGGACCGCCACCGGCGAGCACCTCCACCGACTCGGTCACCTCGACCGCGTTGCCCACTGCGAGGCCGAGCGGGGTGGACATGTCGGTGAGCAGGGCGACCGTCCGTACGCCGTGCGCGCCGCCCAGCTCGACCATGGTGCGGGCCAGCTCGCGGGCGTCGTCGACGTTCTTCATGAACGCGCCGGAGCCGACCTTCACGTCGAGCACCAGCGCGCCGGTCCCCTCGGCGATCTTCTTGCTCATGATCGAGCTGGCGATCAGCGGGATCGCCTCGACGGTGCCGGTGACGTCGCGCAACGCGTACAGCTTGCGGTCGGCCGGGGCGAGCCCGTCGCCGGCCGCGCAGATAACCGCCCCCACGTCGCGGAGCTGGGCGATGAACTCGTCGTTGGTGAGCGCCGCCCGCCAGCCCGGGATCGACTCCAGCTTGTCCAGCGTGCCGCCGGTGTGGCCCAGACCCCGGCCGGACAGCTGCGGCACCGCCGCGCCGCACGCGGCCACCAGTGGGGTCAGCGGCAGGGTGATCTTGTCACCGACGCCGCCGGTCGAGTGCTTGTCCACCGTCGGCCGGGACACCGGCGACAGGTCGAGCCGCTCGCCGCTGGCGATCATGGCGGCGGTCCACCGGGCGATCTCCGGGGCGGTCATGCCGCGCAGCAGGATCGCCATGGCCAGCGCCGACATCTGCTCGTCGGCGACCAGACCCTTGGTGTACGCGTCGACCACCCAGTCGATCTGCCCGTCGCTCAGCACACCCCCGTCCCGCTTCGCCCGGATGACGTCAACCGCCGTAAAAGCACTCACTTCTCAAGATCCAATCAGTTGATCGCGCGTGGCCGCACCGACCCGCGAACGGTGACCAGGTCGGGCCGGGGGCCGACCGTGCCCGGCGGAGGGATCAAGCCTGACCGCCCGGAGCCGGGCACGGTCGGCCCCGGCCCCAACCTCAGCCCCAGCGGACCGGAATCTCCGTAGGAGGCTCACCCTCACCAGCCCAGAAGATCGTCCCCGAGGCGTCCACCACGACCACGCGCGGCGTCCGCGCCAGTCCCCACGCGATCGCCTCGGCCGGATCGTCCCAGGTCGACCCCTCCTCCAGCACGCCGGTCTCGGCGCCCTCGGTCTCACCGGACGACCGCTCCCAGTACGTCGTCCAGACCTGTTGCCCGGCCGACAGGTCGGGGTGCACGAACACGGTGCCCCGGCCCCGCCAGGCGGCCAGCCGGTCCGGCACCACGGGCACCGGGTGCTCGCCGGTCACCGCCTCGATGTCGGCCACGTCGAAGGCGTGCGGCAGCAGCTCCGCCATCCGCAGCGGTCCGCCCTTCGCCTCGACCAGGCACTCCGGCCCGCCCTGCTCCCAGAGGAGCTGCCGGCACCTGCCGCACGGCATCAGCGGCTCACCGGTGGCGTCGACGCAGGACAGCGCCACGATCCGGCCTCCGCCGGTCGCGTGCAGTTGCGAGACCACGCCGCACTCGGCGCAGAGCGTGACGCCGTAGCCGGCGTTCTCCACGTTGCAGCCGACCACGACCCGGCCGTCGTCGACGAGCGCGGCGGCACCCACCGGGAACTTCGAGTACGGCACGTAGGCGTGCCGCATGACCTCGGTGGCGGCGGTACGCAGCCGCTCCCAGTCGATCTCCATCACAACCCCCATTCTGCCCAATCAACGCCGATCGGTCGCGGGTGCGGCCGGAGACGACGATGCCCGGCGGGTCGCCCCGCCGGGCACGGTGTCGCGGCGGGCGGTCAGCCCTTGATGTACGGCTTGCCGTCGGCGGCCGGCGCCCGGACCTTGCCGACCAGCCCGGCCACGGCCAGGATCGTCGCCAGGTACGGCAGCATCGCCAGGAACTGGCTCGGGATGCTGCTGCCGATCGCGCCCAGGTAGGTGGCGAGCTGGTCGGCGAAGCCGAAGAACAGCGCCGCCAGCAGCGCGCCGGTCGGGCTCCACCGGCCGAAGATCAGCGCGGCCAGGGCGATGAAGCCCTTACCGCCGATCATGTTCTTGGTGAACGAGTAGAGCGCCAGCGTGTACGAGGCGCCGCCGACACCTGCCACCAGACCGGCCAGGATCACGTTGCGGTAGCGCAGCCGCAGCACCTTCACGCCCAGCGTGTCCGCGGCGGTCGGGTGCTCGCCGACCGAGCGGGTCCGCAGGCCCCACCGGGTACGGAACAGCGCCAGGTGGATGACGAGCACCAGCAGCAGGCCGACGTAGAGGAAGATGTTGCCCCGGAACAGCGCCGGGCCGAGCAGCGGGATGTCGGACAGCAGCGGGATCTCCCAGTTGCCGAACCGGGGCGCGCTGTTGTACTTCGCCGCGTCGGTCTGCATCAGCCGCTCGTACAGGAAGCCGGTGATGCCGACCGCGAGCAGGTTGAGCACGATGCCCATGACCACCTGGTCGACCAGGTAGCGGATGGAGAACACGGCCAGCAGGAACGAGATGAACGCGCCACCGATGGCGGCGGCCACCAGGCCCACCCAGACGCTGCCGGACATGCTGCCGAACAGCGCACCGGAGAAGGCGCCCATCAGGAGCTGGCCCTCGATCGCCACGTTGACCACGCCGGAACGCTCGCAGAGCACACCGGCGAGCGCGCCGAAGATCAGCGGCAGGGCCAGGATGAACGTGCCGCGGACGACGTTCACCAGCGGCATGAAGTTGCGGCCCTCGGGCGCGGCCGAGACCTGCCAGCACAGGAAGCTCAGCACGAAGGCGATCAGCCCGGTGCCGAGCAGCAGCGTGAACCAGCGTTTCGGCACACCGGCCAGCAGCGCGCCTCCGGCCGCGGCGGTGATCAGCCCGAACAGGATCGCGCCGACCGTACCGTTGATCTCCAGGGCGGCCCCGCCCTCGGTCTCGCTGAGCGTGAACCGCGCGTGCTGGTCGGTCGCGAGCGCGCCGAACAGCACCGCCGCGAGCACACCGAGCGCCAGCAGGACCGCGCCGATCTTCCGGTTGCGGGTCCAGAAACCCTCGTCGACCGCGGTAACGGCGACCTCGGGGACAGCGGTGGTGGACATGCTCACCAGCCCTTCGCGAGGCTCGTCTGCAACCGGGCGGCGCGGGCCGCCCGGAGCTGGAAGATCGTCTTCACCAGGGCAGGCGCGGCGATGAAGATGACGATGAGCGCCTGGAGCACGGTGACCAGTTCCAGCGAGATGCCGGAGTACGACTGCATCCGGTTGCCGCCGGCCTGGAGCGCGCCGAACAGCAGCGCGGCCAGCAGCACGCCCCACGGCTTCACGCGGCCGAGCAGCGCGACCAGGATGCCGTCGAAGCCGATCTGCGCGATCACCAGCGGGGTCAGCGCGGTGGCGGTGGTGCCGAGCACCATGGTCGAGCCGCCGAGACCGGCCAGCATGCCCGCGAACACCATCACCAGCACGTACGTCTTCGTGACGCTGATGCCGGCGGTCCGGGCCGCGTCCGGGTTCGCGCCCACGGCCCGCAGCTCGAAGCCGAGCGTGGAGCGGTTGAGCAGCCAGGCGATGAACCAGGTGGCCGCCACCGCGAGCAGGATGCCGGCGTGCACCCGCAGGTCTTCGCCGAGCAGCCGGGGCAGCTGCGCGGTGGAGTCGACCGGCTTGCTGATCGCGTCCGCCCGGTTCGGGTTCTGCACCCCGTTCTGGACGATGATCCAGGACAGGAAGTAGACCGCCACGTAGTTGAGCATGATCGTGTTGATCACCTCGTGCGCGCCGGCCCGTGCCTTGAGGATGCCGGGGATGAAGCCCCAGAGCGCGCCGCCGAGCGCGCCGGCGATCAGCGCCACCAGCAGGTGCACGACGGGCGGCAGCGGCAGCGCGAAGCCGGCCACGGCGGCCAGGATGACGGCGATCGTCGCCTGGCCCTGGGCGCCGATGTTGAACAGGCCGCCGCGGAAGGCCAGCGCCACCGACAGGCCGGTGAAGACGAGCGGCGCGGCGTAGGTGAGCGTCTCCGAGATCGGGCTCATGGCGGCGGTGAAGCCGACCGCGTCCGGGTCGAAGATCGCGCCCTTGAACAGGTTCGCGTACGCCTCGCTGACCACAGTCCAGCTGGCGTTCAGCGCGTCGGTGGGACGGGCGGTGATGTAGCTGTAGGTGGCGAGCACCTCGGGGTCGGACACGATGATCAGCACCGCGCCGACCACCATCGCCAGCAGCACCGCGAGCACCGTCACGGTGAGCGTGTTGGCCGCCCAGAGGTTGTCCAGGAACATCCGGCCCATGCTGGGGCGGGACTCCCCGGCCGGGTCCGGCTTCTTCGCGGTCGCGGTGGCGGGGACCGTCTGCTCGGTGTCACCGGCCGGCTGCGTCGGCGTCGCCCGGGCCTCGCTCAGCGACTCCTGCGCCTCGGTCGCCGGTTCCTTGTCCGGCGAGCCCGAGACGGGGTTCGGGTTGGTCATGCCTCGTCCTCGTTGCCAGGGCCGTCCTCGGTCGCGGTGGCGGCGTCCGGGGTGGCGGCGTCCGGGGTGATGCCGGCCATCAGCAGGCCGATCTCCTCACGCGGGGTGTCCGGGCCGACGATGCCGATGATCCGCCCGCGGTACATGACCGCGATCCGGTCGGCCAGGCCGATCACCTCGTCCAGTTCGCTGGAGACCACCATGACCGCGGTGCCGATGTCCCGTTCGCGGATGACCCGGCTGTGAATGAACTCGATCGAGCCGACGTCCACGCCCCGGGTGGGCTGGGCGGCGATGAAGAGCTTCAGCGGCCGGGACAGCTCCCGGGCCACGATCACCTTCTGCTGGTTGCCGCCGGAGAGCGTGCCGACCGCCGCGTCGGCCGAGGAGGTACGGACGTCGAACTGCTCGATCCGCTCCCGCGCCGACTTCGCGATGGCCTCGGGCTTGAGCGACAGGCCCTTGCCGAACGGCGGCCGGTCGTAGATGTCGAGCACCAGGTTCTCCGCCACGGAGAACTCCTTGACCAGGCCGTCCACGCTGCGGTCCTCCGGCACGTAGCCGACGCCGGCGCGGAGCACCTTCTTGGTCGACCAGCCGTGCGTCGGCTCGCCGTCGAGGCTGATCGTGCCGGCGAGCACCGGGCGCAGGCCCATGATCGCCTCGATCAGCTCGGTCTGGCCGTTGCCCTGCACGCCCGCCACGCCGAGCACCTCGCCGGCGTGCACCGTGAGGTCGACGCCGTCGACCGCGCGTACCTGCCGGTCGTCGTCCACGACCAGGCCGGCGACCTCCAGGATCGGCTTGCCGGGGGTGCCCGGCTTCTTGTCCACCGTCAGCCGGACGCTGCGTCCCACCATCAGCGCGGCCAGCTCGTCCCGGCTGGCGCTCGGCTCGGCGGTGCCGACGGTCTTCCCGCGCCGGATCACAGTGATCCGGTCGGCGATCGCCTTCACCTCGCCCAGCTTGTGGGTGATGAACACGATCGACTTGCCGGCGGCCTTGAGCGACCGCATGACGGTGAGCAGTTCCTCGGTCTCCTGCGGCGTGAGCACGGCCGTGGGCTCGTCGAGGATCAGCAGGTCGACGTCGCGGGTGAGGGCCTTGACGATCTCCACCCGCTGCTGGATGCCGACCGGCAGGTCCTCGATCACCGCGTCCGGGTCGACGCGCAGGTTGTACCGCTCGGAGACCTCGGCGACCTCGCGCCGGGCACGCCGGCGGTCGAGGATGCCGGCGAAGGGCCCCCTGACCTGCTCGGCGCCGAGCATCACGTTCTCGGCCACGGTGAAGACCGGCACCAGCATGAAGTGCTGGTGCACCATCCCGATCCCGGCGGCGATCGCGTCCGACGGGCCCTTGAGCTTCAGCGGCTTGCCGTCGACCAGGATCTCGCCCTCGTCCGGCTGGTAGAGGCCGTAGAGCACGTTCATCAGGGTCGACTTGCCGGCGCCGTTCTCGCCGAGCAGGGCGTGGATCTCTCCAGGCTCCACCGTCAGGTCGATGTGGTCGTTGGCGACCAGATCACCGAACCGTTTGGTGATGCCGCGCAGTTCGAGTCTCAGCGCAACCTCCTGGAGTGCGAGCGATGGTGCAGCGTAGCGACCTGCCGCGCCGCCACCACGCCGGGTGGGGATGTTCGGGGGATTCAAGGTGATCGGCCGCCCCGGCGCCGGGGTACCTTCCCCGTTGCGCCGGGACGGCCGGATCGTCAAACCTGGTGCCCGCCGGCCCCCGCTGCCGATGATCGCACCGCGGCGGCCGGCGGGACCGTCACTTGGTCGGCTGGGCCTTCGAGGTGACGGTGATGGTGCCGGCGGCGATGTCCGCCTTGATCTTGTCGACCTCGGCCTTCAGGTCCGCGGGGACCTTGCTCTCGAAGTCGTGGTACGGGGCGATCGAGACGCCGGTGTTGGCCAGCGTGCCGACGAAGCCCGGGGTGGACTGGAGCTTCTCGCCACCGGCGGCCTTCACCACGGCCTCCTTGACGGCCTCGGGGATGTTCTTGACGACGGTGGTCAGGATCACCCCGCAGTCCGGGGTGCTCTCGCAGCCGTCGATGTCCACCCAGACGACCGAGTACTTGCCGCCCGCGGCCTTGGCCGCGGAGGTGGTGCCGAGACCGGCGCCACCGGCGACCGGCATCACGACGTCGGCGCCCTGGGCGACCAGCGCGTCGGAGACCTTCTTGCCCTCGTCCTGCTTCTCGAACGAGTTCGCGAAGGAGCCCTTCTGGGCGGCCTTGTCCCAGCCCAGAACCTGGACGTTCTTGCTCTTGGCCTTGTTGTAGTACGCCACGCCGTCGGCGAAGCCGTCCATGAAGATGGTGACCGGCGGGATCGGCAGGCCACCGTAGGTGCCGACCTTGCCGGACTTGCTCATCCCGGCGGCCAGGTAACCGGCCTGGAACGCGGCCTGCGCGGTGTCGAACTGCATCGGGTAGACGTTCGACACACCCGGGTTGGCGTCGACGATGCCGAACTGCTGGTTCGGGTTCTTCTCAGCCGCCGCCTTGGTGGCGTCCGACATCAGGCCACCGACGGCCAGGATGAAGTCGCACTTCTGGTTGACGAACCCGGTCAGGTTGACCTCGTAGTCCGCCTCGGCCTTCGACTGGACGTTCTTGATCTCGATCTTGTCGTTCTCCTTCTGCGCCTCCTGGAGGCCCTTCCAGGCCGAGGCGTTGAAGGACTTGTCGTCGATGCCGCCGACGTCGGTCACCATGCAGGCGCTGAACTTCTTGCCACCGTCGCCGCCGGCGTTCTTGTCGTCGTCCGGAGCCTCACCACACGCGGCAGCGCCCAGCACGAGTCCACCCGCCACGATGGCGGAGGCGATCCGCATCCCACGCACAGAGCGCAAGACGTCTCCTTCCCCTTGCACACCGCGTCGTGCGCGGTGCACAGCCCTTCGCCGGCCTGCGGTGTGCCGCCGGCGTCCCACGTTACGGACGGGAGCGTACGCCCGCGCCCACCCACCGGCCGACAATCGTGCACGACTGTTGAGCGTCTGTTACCCCGGTGTAACCCTTGGGTGGGGCACGTCACTTCTCATGCCGGTAGGCGCGCGCGGTGGTGTCGCGAACGTCCGCTTTCCCGAGCTTCCCCGACTCCTGGCGAACTAACGCCAGAACACCGCGACGGCAGCGTTGACCAGCGTCAACCCGACGATCGCGAGGAAGTGGCCACGGTTGACGGTCTCCCGCTTACGGGAGAAGAAGACCATGACGAAGATGAGCAGCGCGAGCACCAACTTGGTAACAAGTTTCGCCGGGGCCGGCTCGTCCCCGTCCCGCAGCGGAGCGGACAGCCCGATGCCGGTGAGGATCTGGATGATCGCGCCCCAGAGCATGGCGGCGTTGATCCGCAGCCGGCCGGTGACGTACTGGGCGATCGCGCCACCGAGCAGCAGCGCGAAGCCGATCAGATGGACGTAGAGAAGAATCAGTCGAAGAGCTTCCACGCGGCCCATCCTCCCTCATCAACGACGCTTCGTAGTAGTCACCCCGCCGACCTGCCGTCATACCGTGACCCGCCCTCCCGCCGCCCGCCCGCCCCCCTTCCCCCGCGATCTTGCAGTTACCGCCCCGGCATCCGGGACGAATGCCGCGCGCCACGGGCCGGAACCGCAAGATCGCGGGGGGCGGGAGAGTGGGTGGGTGGGGGGAGGGCTAGCGCAGGCGCCAGACCTGGAACGTGGGGCCGTCCGCGGGGAGGGTCACCGTTCCGTCGGCGTCGGGGTGGAGGGCGGGGGCGTCGCCGTAGACGTTGTCTCCGGCTCCCACGCCGGTCAGGCGGACCGGGGTGCCGGGGGCGCGGCGGGCCAGCACCAGCACCGTCGACGAGGGCGCCTCGCGCAGGAAGACCAGCGTGTCCGCGTCCGCGTGCACCCACCGCAGGCCGCCGTGCCGCAGCGCCGGCTCGTCGCGGCGCAGCGTCAGCAACGACCGGTACGCGTCGAACGTGCGCCGGTCCCAGCTCTGGCGCCGGTGCCACGGCATCGGGGTACGCGAGCCCTCCCCGTTCGTGCCGGTCAGGCCCAGCTCGTCCCCGGCGAAGACCACAGGCGTGCCGGGCATGGTGGCGAGCAGTCCGGCCGCCACCTCCTGCCGGGCCGCGTCGCCGACCACGGTGCGGATCCGGGCCGAGTCGTGCGAGCCGAGCAGCTGCCACGAGTGCGTGTAAGACCGCCAGGACACCAGCGACCGGTAGGTGTTCATGGTGGCGAGCACCGCGTCCGCGTCGCGCCGCCGTACCCCGCCCGGGGTGCCGAGGAAGTTCGGCACCGGCTCGTCGCCGTGGCGCAGCCAGGACCAGACCGGGTCGGTGAAGCCGACGTAGTTCATCGTCCCGTGCCAGCCGTCGCGGTCCAGGTCACCGGTGTGGTCGTGGCCGTGCTCGGCGAGCAGCAGCCCGTCCGGCCGGGTGTCGGCGACCACCTCGCGCAGCAGCCGCGCCACCTCGTGGGTGTACGCGTCCGCACCGCGCCGCCCGGTCATGTTCGCCACGTCCACCCGCCAGCCGTCCAGCCCGTACGGCGGGCGCAGCCAGCGGCGCAGCAGCGAGTCCTCGGCGGTGGCGAACCGGCGGCGCAGTTCGGCGCTGCCCCAGTTCAGCTTCGGCAGCGACTTCACCCCGTTCCACGACTCGTAGTCCGAGCCGGGCAGGTCGAAGTAGTACAGCTCCCGTTCGGGCGCGTTGACGTCGGAGACGGCGGCGGTGAACCAGTGGTGGGCGTCGCCGGTGTGGTTGCTGGTGATGTCGCCGAGCAGCCGCCAGCCCCGGGCGTGCACCGCGTCGGCGAGCCGGGCCAGCGCCGCGTCGCCGCCGAGCAGCGGGTCGACGGTGTCGAAGCTCGACGCGTCGTACCTGTGGTTGGACCGCGCCGGGAAGACCGGCGTGAGGTAGACGGTGTTGACGCCGAGCCGGTCCAGGTGGTCCAGGTGCTCGGTGACGCCGTCGAGGTCGCCGCCGTAGAACTGGCGGGGCGTCTCCGGGCCGCGGCCGACGACCGGGGTGTCCCAGCCGCATCGAATCGCCCAGTCCGGCGTGGTCCGGCCGTCGGCGGCGGCCGAGCGGGCGAACCGGTCCGGGAAGATCTGGTAGATCACCGCGTCGCGGGCCCAGGCCGGCGGCGGGGCGTAGCTGACCAGCTTGAAGTCGCCGTTGTCCGGCACGTCGTGGCCGGCCAGCCCGGCGGCGTTGAGCCAGCGGGTGCCGCGTTCGCCGTCGAGCAGGAAGCGGTAGTTGCTGACCGGGTTGCGGACCTCGACGTCGGCCCGCCACCACACGTCGCCGTTCTCGGTGCGGTCGATCCGCGCCTCGGCGAAGCGCGGCTCGCCGTCGCCGGTGGTGCGCACGTGCACCTGGGAGACGCCGGTTCCGGCCGGTACCCGGACGAAGACCGGCACGGTCTGCCCGAGCGCGGGCTCCTGCTCCGGGACGTATGTTGCGGAGCCGTCGTGGTGCGGCTGAAGGGACATGGTGCTGCCTTTCGCGTCGTACCGACAGGGAGAGGGGGCGGGCACCCGCCGCGGTCGGTTCACCCGACCGCGGCGGTCCGCCCGAGAACCGCTCCGGTGTACGCCGACACGACGCCCTTGCCGCAGCGTGAGCCGAGGAGGCTCAGCCCTTGACCGCTCCGGAGGTGAGTCCGGAGACGATGTAGCGCTGGAGCAGTTGGAACACCAGCACCGTCGGGATCGCGGTGAGCAGCGTGCCCGCCGCGAACATCCCGAAGTTGTTGTTGCGCTCGCCCGCGACCAGGCCGAACATGCCGACCGCGAGGGTCTTCGACTCGGGTTCGGTGAGGAACACGTTGGCGATGATGAACTCGTTGATCGACCCGATGAACGCGAGCAGGCCG
This sequence comes from Micromonospora sp. CNZ297, assembly GCF_007827625.1. Classification (NCBI taxonomy): domain Bacteria; kingdom Bacillati; phylum Actinomycetota; class Actinomycetes; order Micromonosporales; family Micromonosporaceae; genus Micromonospora; species Micromonospora sp. CNZ297. Next base: position 116,949 of record NZ_VISU01000010.1, read on the forward strand.
GTCACCGCCAGGATCGGCGCCACCAGCGGCAGCATGATCCGGAAGAAGACCTGCACGTGCGACGCGCCGTCCATGGTCGCCGACTCGTCCAGCTCCTTCGGCAGCGTGTCGAAGAAGCCCTTCATCAGCCAGGTGTTCGCGCCGAGCGCCCCACCCATGTAGAGCAGGAACAGGCCCCACGGGGTGTTGAACCCGATCACCGGGTAGAGGTCGGTGAGCGTGGTGAAGATCAGGAAGATCGCCACGATCGCCAGGAACTGCGGGAACATCTGGATCAGCAGCAGCGCGAGCAGGCCGACCCGGCGTCCGGCGAAACGCATCCGGGAGAACGCGTACGCCGCTAGCGACGACAGGAAGATCGACGCGAAGCTGGCCACGCCCGCGAGCAGCAGCGAGTTGAGGAACCAGTGGCCGAACGCGGTCTTGTCGAACAGGTTCGTGAAGTTCTCCAGCGACGCCCCGGTCGGCAGCAGCTCGGTGGAGGAGAGCGTGCCGAGCGGGTTGAACGCCGCCGAGATCACGAACAGGATCGGGAAGAGGCTGAACGCCACCGCCAGCACTCCGACCAGGTGCCGCCAGCCCACCTGTGCGAACCAGCGGCCGCGCGAGCGGCGGGCCGGCCGGCGGGTGGTCGTGGGCGTCTCCGCGATGGTGGTCACGAGTACACCTCCTCCTGCTTGCGGGTCCGCCGGAAGCTGATCGCCGACACCGTCGCCACGATCGCGAAGATGAAGATCGAGACGGTGGCGGCCAGGCCGAACTCGGCGCCCTGTGCGCCGAACGCGAGCCGGTACGTGTAGGTGATCAGCAGGTCGGTGGCGCCGTTGGTCGGGTTGTCCGGCGCGAACGGGCCGCCCTCGGTGGTGAACAGGATCGCGTTGACGTTGTTGAAGTTGTACGCGAACGACGCGATCAGCAGCGGCGACAGCGCCACCAGCAGCAGCGGCAGGGTGACCGCCCGGAACGACTGCCAGGGCGACGCGCCGTCGACCGAGGTCGCCTCGGTCAGCTCCCGCGGAATGGCCTGCAAGGCGCCGGTGGCGACCAGGAACATGTACGGGTAGCCGAGCCAGAGCTGCACCAGCAGCACCGCGATCCGGGCCGACCAGTTGCCGCCGAACCAGTCGACGTCCAGCCCGAACAGGTTGTTGAGCAGGCCGAAGTCGGTGTTGAACATGTCCCGCCAGATCAGCAGCATGGCGAACGACGGCATGGCGTACGGCAGGATCAGCACCATCCGGTACAGGTTGGTGCCGCGCATCCGGGGTGAGTGCAGCGCGAGCGCGATGGCCATGCCGAGCAGGAACGTCAGCCCGGTGGAGCCGATCGCGAACGCGAAGTTCCAGGCGAGCGTGCCGAAGAACGGGCCGGAGATGTTCGGGTTGGTGAGCACGGTGCTGAAGTTCTTCAGCCCGACGTCGACCTTCCAGCCCTGGGCGAGGCGCTCGCCGTCGGCGGCGACGAAGGAGCCGGACTTCTCGTCGGCGGTCCACGTCCTGCCGGTCTCGCTGTCCTTGACGCAGTCGCATCCGGCGTCGTACGCCCGGATGGCCTTGCCCTCGTACGCCCGGGTCAGGCCGTTGGAGCGGATGGCGCCCTCGTCGGTGGGCACGATGAGCGCGGTGACGGCGTCGCTGCGGTTGCTGGCCTGCCCGATGTTCAGCAGGGTGTAGCCGTCCGCCGCGGTGATCTTGCCGCTGAGGCTGCTCACCTCGACGTCGGCGGCGTCGAGCTTGCGCAGCCCGTCCGCGTCGCCGGCGAAGACGTCCTTGGTCTTCGGGTCGCTGAGCAGGAAGGTCAGGGCGCCGGTCGCCGGGTCGCCCTTGGTGGCGATGGTGAGGTTGTACTCGGTCGAGCCGGGCACCTGCTTCACCGAGGCGGTCTGCACGGCGACGATCGCGTCGTCCTTGCTGCCGCGGTGGCCGTCGCCGAAGTTCGTGAACGCGGTGCTCGCGGTGTAGAGCACCGGGAAGACCTGGAACGCGATCAGGAAGAGCGTGCCGGGGACCAGGTACTTGGCCGGGATGTGCCGGCGGCTCAGGTAGAGGTAGAACAGGCCGGCGGTGGTGACCGCCAGGACGCCCAGCGCGAGCCAGTGCTCGGCCTCGATGAGCGGGAAGGCCGCCCAGATCGCGATCCCGGCCACCAGGCCGAGCAGGACCACCTTGACGACGAGGCCGGTCGCGGTGATCGGCGCGTGTTGCCGCGCGGTACGGGACGTGCGCGGGAGCCCACGGCGTACGGGCTCCCGGCCCGGGGCCTGCGGTGCAGACCCCGGGCCGGACAGCGGCGCGCTCATTACTTGATCTGACCCTGGATGGTCTTGCCGGCGGCCGTGATCGTCTTGGCCGGGTCGGCGCCACCGATGATGGCGGCCTCCGCCTTGCCGAACGGGTCCCAGATCGCGGCCATGGCCGGGATCGCCGGGAGCACCTGGCCGTTCTTGCCGGCCTCGGAGAACTTGGCCAGGTCCGGGTCCTCGCCCTTGACCTGGTCGAAGGCGGCGGTCAGCGCCGGCGGGCGCGGCTCGGCCTTGTACAGCGCGACGGCCAGCTCGGGCTTGGTCACGTAGTTGGTGACGAACTCCTGGGCCAGGGCCTTGTTCTTGCCCTTGGCGGCCACGTAGAACGCCTGGACACCCACGAACGGCTGGGCCTCCTTGCCACCGGCGAAGCCGGGGACCGGGGAGATGTCGTAGGAGATGTTGGCCTTCTTGGCGTCGGCCACGGCCCACGGGCCGGAGACCAGGAACGCGCACTTCTTGCCGGTGAAGGTGGCGATGGAGTTCTCGCCGGTGATGGAGCGCTTCAGCGCACCCTCGCCCTTCTCACCCAGCTTGGCGATCTTCTGGAAGGCAGCGATCGACTCCGGCTTGCCCACGCCCAGGTCCTTCGGGTCGTAGTCGCCGTTCGCCGCGGTGCCGAACAGGTAGCCGCCGCCCGAGGTGTAGAGCGGGTAGATGTGGTAGGCGTCGCCGTTCTGGCCGGACTGCAGGCACAGGATCTCGCTGGCCTTCTTCTCCGCCTTGAGCTTCTTGCCGGCGGCGACCAGGTCCTCGATCGTCTTCGGCGCCTCGGGGGCCAGCTCGGTGTTGCGGATCAGCGCGACGTTCTCGGTGGCGTAGGGCACGCCGTAGAGCTGGCCGTTGAACGTGACGGCCTTGATGGCGGTCTCGTTGAAGCCGGACTTCTGCTCGGCCGGGAGCTGCACCGGGTCGATGGCGCCGTTCTGGACCAGGTTGCCGATCCAGTCGTGCGCGCCGACCACGACGTCCGGGCCGCTGCCCTGCTGCGAGGCGGTGACGAAGTTGGTCTGCAGGTCCTTGGAGACGGCCTGGACCTCGACGGTCACGCCGTTCTCCTTGCCGAACTCCTCGGCGAACGGCTTGAGGGCGGCCGTGCGCTTGTCGTCGGCCCAGATGACCAGCTTGCCGCCGGTCGCCTTGGCGGACTCGCCGGCGGCCGGCTTGTCGTCGCTGCCGCTGTCACCACAGCCGGAGGCGGCGAGCGCCAGGCCGAGGACGGCGACCACACCCGCGGTACGGATGCGCATCGGTACTCCTGTCGTCATGGCGGCCCGCCGGGGGAAGGGCGGCCCGCCAGTGGAAACCTCTGAAAGTTCTTGCTGACCGGCGCCGAGATGCTGCGCCGCTGCTCTCGCATGTTGCGGGGACGTTAGCAAGAGGTTGCAGAGAATGGAAGGGCTTGCAGAAGTGTACGCAAGACTTTGCCGTTGGGCTAAAGTGCCGCACATGCGCGCTCGACTGTCCGACATCGCCCAACAGGCTGAAGTCAGCGAGGCCACGGTGTCGCGGGTGCTCAACGACCGCCCCGGTGTGGCCCCCGAGACCCGGCAGGCCGTCCTCACCGCCCTCGATGTGCTCGGCTACGAACGACCGGCCCGGCTGCGCAAGCGCAGCGCCGGGCTGGTCGGCCTGGTCGTGCCGGAGCTGGACAACCCGATCTTCCCGGCGTTCGCCCAGATCATCGAGTCCGCGCTCGCCCCCACCGGCTACACGCCGGTGCTCTGCACCCAGACCCCGGGCGGCGTCCGCGAGGACGAGTACGTGGAGATGCTGCTCGACCGGCAGGTCTCCGGCATCGTCTTCGTCTCCGGCCTGCACGCCGACACCGCCGCGGACCACGACCGCTACCGCACGCTGCTGGCCCGGCCGCTGCCGATCGTCATGATCAACGGGTACGCCCCCGGCATCCCCGCGCCGTTCGTCTCCTGCGACGACCGCGAGTCGGCGGAACTCGCCGTCGCCCACCTGGTCGCGCTCGGGCACCGCCGGATCGGCCTGATCACCGGCCCGGACCGGTTCGTGCCGGTGCAGCGCAAGGTCGCCGGCTACAAGGCCGCGATGGGGCGCCTGACCGACATCAGCGAGGACGAGCTGGCCGAGCTGACGGAGCTGTCGCTGTTCGGCGTGGAGGGCGGCGAGGCGGCCGCGGGCCGGCTCATCGAGCGCGGCGCGACCGGGCTGGTCTGCGGCTCGGACCTGATGGCGCTCGGCGTGATCCGGGCCGCCCGCCAGCGCGGGCTGTCGGTGCCGGGCGACATCTCCGTGGTCGGGTACGACGACTCCCCGCTGATGGCGTTCACCGACCCGCCGCTGACCACCGTGCGCCAGCCGGTCGCCGCCATGGCCGTGGCCGCGGTGCGGGCCCTGGTCGACGAGATCAACGGCCACCCCTCCCCGAACTCGGAGTACCTGTTCCGGCCCGAGCTGGTGGTACGCGGCTCCACAGCGGTGGCCCGCCCCGTCGACCCTCCGAACCGCCAGCGCTCCGCCACCCCCACCCCGTCCCTCCCCATCCCCGCCTGACCCCACCCGCCCTTGAGTGGGCGATCATGAGGTTGGCGGGGACAAATCGGGCGACGAAGGCCGCCAACCTCATGATCGACGGGAGTCGGCGGGCGGTGAGGGTGGGTCGGTGTCCCGGGATTCGGGAGAGGGTGCCGGAGCAGCGGCGGGTGACGGCCGTCATTTCTTGCGCAAGGAATGCTTGACTCTTGCAGTGCGATGGCGGCATTCTGCTCAGACACCCTGCGCCGCACCAGAAGCCGCCACAGAACGGGATCGACACCGATGACCTCCGTCCCCAGCACCACCCCACGCACCGCCGACGACGACTGGTGGCGGTCCGCGGTCGTCTACCAGGTGTACGTCCGCAGCTTCGCTGATGCGAACGCCGACGGTGTGGGTGACCTCCAGGGCATCCGGCAGCGCCTGCCGTACCTGCGCGACCTCGGCGTGGACGCGCTCTGGCTGACGCCGTTCTACACCTCGCCGCAGGTCGACGCCGGCTACGACGTGGCCGACTACCGCGACGTCGACCCGCTGTTCGGCAACCTGACCGACTTCGACGAGATGATCACCGACGCGCACGCGCTCGGCCTGCGGATCATCGTGGACATGGTGCCGAACCACACCTCCAGCGCGCACCCGTGGTTCGCCGCCGCGCTGGCCGCCGGACCGGGTTCGCCGGAGCGTGAGCGCTACCTGTTCGCCGACGGCAAGGGCGAGCAGGGCGAGCTGCCGCCGAACGACTGGGAGAGCATCTTCGGCGGTCCGGCGTGGACGCGCGTGGTCGACGGCCAGTGGTACCTGCACCTGTTCGACCCGGCCCAGCCCGACCTGAACTGGCGCCACCCGGAGGTGCGGGCCGAGTTCGAGGACGTGCTGCGCTTCTGGCTGGACCGTGGCGTGGACGGCTTCCGGATCGACGTGGCGCACGGGATGATCAAGGCCGAGGGCCTGCCGGACGTGGGCTTCAACTCGATGACCACCGGCCAGCGCCAGTCCGAGCTGCTGGGCAAGGGCCGGCTGCCGTACTTCGACCAGGACGAGGTGCACGACATCTACCGCGCCTGGCGGCCGATCCTGGACAGCTACCCGGGCGGCCGGATGGCGGTCGCCGAGGCGTGGGCCGAGACGCCGCAGCGGCTGGCCCGCTACATCGGCCCGGACGAGCTGCACCAGGCGTTCAGCTTCGACTTCCTCGACGCCACCTGGTCGGCCGACTCGTTCCGCAAGGTGATCGACACGGCGCTGGCCGAGTCCACGATCGTGGGCGCGCCGACCACCTGGGTGCTCTCCAACCACGACCGGCAGCGGCACGTCACCCGGTACGGCGACGGCGAGGTCGGCCTGCGCCGTGCCCGTGCCGCCGCGCTGCTGATGTTCGCGCTGCCCGGCTGCGCGTACGTCTACCAGGGCGAGGAACTGGGCCTGCCGGAGGTGCTGGACCTTCCCGACGAGCTGCGTCAGGACCCGGCGTTCCGGCGCACCGGGGAGAGCCGGGACGGCTGCCGCGTGCCGATCCCGTGGGGCGGCGAGCTGCCCCCGTACGGCTTCGGGCCGGACGGCAGCGAGCTGAGCTGGCTGCCGGCGCCGGCGACCTGGCGGTCGCTGTCGGTGACCGCCCAGACCGGGTTGCCCGGCTCGACGCTGGAGCTGTACCGGACCGCGCTGCGCACCCGGCACGAGCACCCGGCGCTGGCCGGCCTGGACGCCATCACCTGGCTGGAGACCGAGCCCGGCGTCCTGGCGTTCCGCCGCACCGCCGGGGACGCCGAGGTGACCTGCGTGGTGAACATCAGCGGCGCCGAGGTGACTGTGAGCGGCTACGGCCGCCCGCTCGTCGCCAGCGCCGAACTCACCGAGCGGGGCGACGGACACGTCCTGCCGGTGGACGCGGCTGCGTGGTTCGAACGGCGCTGAGCCGGGTAACCCGCCAACGACCTGGCCGTCCGTTGTGCCCCGCGCCGACGGGCGGCTGGGCTGCCGACCCCTTGTGGTGGGGGGTGAGGTGGCCCCGGCCCCTCGGGAGTCCGCTCCCGGGGGGCCGGCGTCCATCGGGGAGCGCGCGCGTCCTCAGCCGCCCTTGGCGGTGAGCAGCGCGGCGATCCGGGCGAACCCGGCCCGGATCTCCTCCCGGTCGGGCGCCTCCACCGGCTCGGGCTCCGGCTCGCGTTCGGCGGCCCGTTCCAGTTCCTCGTCGATGACGTCCTCGAAGTCGCCGTAGAGGTCCGCCTGGTCGATCTCGGCCGCCTCGTCCTCGGCGGCGATCTGCGCGGCCGCGATCTCGCCGCGGATCTCCTCCGGTGTGAGCGCCGGCAGCAGCGGCTCCACCACCGCCATCAACTGCTCGTCGGCCACCACCGCCTCGGCCAGCGCCAGCGCGTGCGGTCGCTCGTACGGGCCGCAGACCACCGGCTCCCAGTCGTCCTCGGCACCGAGCGGGCCGAACGTGATGATCCACGGCAGACCCCGGATCGGGGAGTCGTCCGGCAGGTCCAGTGTCACGAGTGCGCCCACCGGCCCATCATGGTCGCCGCACATCGGCCCGGGGAACGCATTCATCGGACTCTCCCCGCTTCGGGGACCACGCTCAGCCACGCGTACCGGCGTCCAGCGCCGCACGGACCAGCGCGACAGCCCGCTCCGGCGCGACACCCAGGCGACGCGCCTCGGCGGCGTACTCGGCGGCGGCCCGGTGCAGCCGGTCGGTGGCGTCGTCCCGGCCGGGGGCCACCACCGTGCCGTGCCGGCCGCGCGTCTCCACCAGGCCGGCGCCCTCCAGTTCCCGGTACGCCCGCGCCACGGTGTTCACGGCCAGCCCCAGGTCGGCGGCGAGCTGCCGCACGGCCGGGAGCCGGGTGCCCACCGGCAGCCGCCCGTCGCCGATGCGCGCGGCGAACTGCGCCCGCACCTGCTCGTACGGCGGCACCGCCGACTCGGCGTCGATCCGGATCCGCGCGCTCATCCCGCTCCCCCCGGTGTCCCCGGTTCCGTCTCCTCGTCGAGCACGTCCGCCTCCACGTCCACCTCCCGGGCACCGCCCTCGGCCAGGTCCACCACCCGGCCGTACCGGCTGGTGGCGGCGAGCGCGGCGCCGAAGAGCACCAGCTGGTTGAGCAGGTAGAGGTAGAGCAGCAGGCCCACGGCGGTGGCGACCACTGTGTACGCGGGGTTCCGCTCGGTGCGTACCACGTAGTAACGCCCCACGGTGTTCAGCAGGGTGATACCGACGGCGATGGTCAGGATCGCCGGGCGCAGCCGGCGCCGGCTCATCCGCAGCCGCGGCACTGCGAGCAGCAGCGCGGCGGCGAGCACGGCGTTGACGAGCACGCTCAGCAGCGCGCTGATCGTGGTCAGGCCCACCGAGCCGGTGCTGCGCAGCAGGAAGCGCAGCAGCGACTCCAGCGCGTCCACGGCGGCGACCGAGACGAACAGCAGCACGAAGACCGCGACCAGCACGCCCAGGTCGACAAGCCGCCGCACCACGAGGTTGCCGGGCTGCTGGTTGAAGCCGTACATCAGCCGCTGCGAGGAGCGGATCGCCTCCACCCAGCCGATGCCGGTGAAGACCAGGATGACCAGGCCGACCACGCCGACGGTGCTGCTGCTCTCGGCGATCTGCACCGGGTCGAGGAAGGGCAGGTTCTCCTCCAGGAAGTGGGCCGCGCCGCGGCTGACCTCCTCGTTGTCGCGCAGCACCGCGCCGAAGATCCAGTACGCGACGAGCGCGAGCGCGAACACGGCGAAGAAGCCGTAGTACGCGATGGCGGCGGCGAGCCGCCCGGCGAGCAGGTCGGCGTAGAGCGTCCCGGCCCGCCAGACGTGGTCGAAGACCGACGAGCGGCCCCGGGCCGCGTCGATGCGGCGCCCCACCGCCGCCTCGATCCGGCCGAAGACGTTCACCCCGTCATCCTCGCCGATCTCCGCCCGTGGCGGAGGGGCCCCGGCCGGTCGGATGTTCAGCTCCGGCCGCCGAGCCGGAAGTCGCGGCGGGGCTGCCACCGGGTCGCCCCGCTGTGCGAGAACAGCGTGAACGCGTCCACCTGGAACAACGCGGAGAAGTCGGCCAGGTCCTCGTACGCCCTGTCGAGCACCTCGGGCGGCACGTCCTGCGCCACAGTGACGTGCGGGTGGTACGGGAAGCGCAGCTCGCGCCGCAGCTCGGGGGCCGAGTTGATCGCGGCGGCCAGCAGTTCGCACTCGCTGATCCCGGCCGCCACCGCCACGAACACCACCTGGGTGACCGGGCGGAACGTGCCGGTGCCGCGCAGGTGCAGCGTGAACGGCAGGTGCGCGGCGGCGACCCGGTCCAGGTGCTCCTCGACGGCGGGCAGCGCGCGTACCGGGATCTCGGTGGGCCCGAGGAGGGTGACGTGCGCGGGGACGGCGAGCGGGTCGCCGGCCTCGACCCGGCGGCGGGTGAGCAGCCCGCCCCAGGGCTCGGGGACGTCGACCGCGATCCCGATCTGGATCGTGTCCGCGCCGCCCGGCGCCGTGTCACTGCCCGCCACGTCGCGCGCCACCCCTCCGGCCACCGGCTGCGTCACCCGTTCCCGCCCGTCCGGGCCGTTACTCGAACCGCACCGGCGGGAAGAAGCCGACCCGCTCGTACGCGTCCCGCAGCGTCCCGGCGGCCACCGACCGGGCCTTCTCCGCGCCCCGCGCCAGCAGCTTGTCGAGCTGGGCCGGGTCGTTCAGGTAGGCGTTCGTGCGTTCCTGGATCGGCGTGACGAACTCCCGCACCACCTCGGCGAGGTCCTTCTTCAGGTCGCCGTAGCCCTTGCCGTCGTACGCGGCGACCAGGTCGTCGACGGACCGGCCGGACAGCGCGGAGTAGATCGTCAGCAGGTTGGTGATGCCCGGCTTGCCCTCGGCGTCGAAGACGATCTCGCGGCCGGTGTCGGTGACCGCCGAGCGGATCTTCTTGGCCGACCGGGCCGGGTCCTCCAGCAGGTCGATGATGCCGGCCGGCGAGGACGACGACTTCGACATCTTGGCCGTCGGATCCTGCAGGTCGGTGATCTTCGCGGTGTCCTTCACGATGTGCGGGGAGGGCACTGTGAAGGTGCTGCCGAACAGCGAGTTGAACCGCTGCGCCAGGTCGCGGGAGAGCTCCAGGTGCTGCCGCTGGTCCTCGCCGACCGGCACCGCGTTCGCCTGGTAGAGCAGGATGTCCGCGGCCTGGAGGATCGGGTACGTGAACAGGCCGACGCTGGCCCGCTCGCTGCCCTGCTTCTGCGACTTGTCCTTGAACTGGGTCATCCGGCCGGCCTCGCCGAAGCCGGTGATGCAGCCGAGCACCCAGGCCAGCTGCGAGTGCTCGGGCACCTGCGACTGCACGAACAGCGTGCTGCGCTCCGGGTCCAGGCCGAGCGCGAACAGCTGCGCGGCGGCGAGCCGGCTGCGGCGCTTGAGCACCAACGGGTCGTGCCCCGCGGTGATCGCGTGCAGGTCGACGACGCAGTAGTAGGCGTCGTGGCTGTCCTGCAACGCCACCCAGTGCCGCAGCGCGCCCAGGTAGTTGCCGAGGTGGAACGAGTCGGCCGTCGGCTGGATGCCGGAGAAGACGCGCGGGCGGGCGGGTACGTCGGACATGGCGGCAATTCTGTCAGCAAGCCCCGGCGTCCGTCATGACGGGCCGGTGGATCGGGCGGGTACGGGCGGAAGCGGACCGTTCACCTCACGCCGGGGCTCGGGCAGCCGCGCGGCGGAGACCGCCAGGCGGGACACCCGCCGGCCGTCGAGCGTGAGCACCCGCAGCAGCCAGCCCGCCGGATCGGCGGGGACCGATCCGGTGGCCGGGTCGACAGCCACCGGCACCTCGTCGCCCGCCACGGGCAGCCGGCCCAGGGCGGCCATCACGTACCCGCCCACCGTCTCGTACGGCCCGGCGGGCAGCGGCACCCCGGTGCGCTCGGCGAAGTCGGTCAGGTTGAGCCGGCCGTCGACGACCGCGGGCAGACCGGCGGGTTCCGGTTCGAGCGGGCCGTGCTCGTCGTCGCGGATCTCCCCGACCAGTTCCTCGACCAGGTCCTCGCAGGTGACGATGCCGGCGGTGCCGCCGTACTCGTCGACGACGACGGCCAGGTGGTGGCCCTCCCGGCGCATCTCGGTGAGCGCCGCCAGCACGCGCTTGCTGTCCGGCAGGCGCTTGACCTCCCGGATCAGGTCGCCGACCAGGAGCAGCCGGTCCGCGTCCGGGCGCAGCAGCACGTCCCGCAGGTGCACCAGGCCGACCACGTCGTCGTGGGTGCCGTCGACCACCGGGTAGCGGGTGTGCGGGTCGGCCCGGACCAGCCGCTGGGCCTGCGCCAGCGGGAGCGCCGCGCTGAGGAAGACCACCTCGGTGCGGGGCACCATCACCTCGCGGACGAGCCGGGCGCCGGCCACCAGCACCTCGTCGATGATCCGCCGCTCGTCCGGGTCGAGCAGCGTGTTCGCCGCGACCAGGTCACGCAGCTCGGCCTCGCTGATCCGTTCCCGCCCGGCGGTGGGGCTGGCCCCGAGCAGGGCGGTGACCAGGCGGGTGGCGCCGTCGGCGCCGCGCACCACGAGACGGGCCACGGTGCGGGCCAGCGGGCCGGGTTCGCGTCGGGGCCGCCCCGACGGTCGCCGCCGGGGCCCGGGACCACCACCCTCCCGCATGAGAAGGATGGTAGACAGCGGCCACCCCACGCTCGGCTCAATGTGCGGATCTGTTCAATCATGAAGGATTATGATGGAATGGAGGCGGACTCAACTCGACAGCCGCGACACAGCCCTCGGCCGTAGGGTGATCGCGGGACGGCCGCCGCGGGACGCGGCCCAGGCAGGAGGACCGACGTGAAACTGCTCGTCACCGGCGGCGCCGGCTACATCGGCAGCGTGGTGACCCGGATGCTGCTCGACCACGGCCACCAGGTGACCGTGCTGGACGACCTGCGCACCGGTCACCGGGAGGCCCTCGCCCCCGACGCCACCCACGTCGAGCTGCCGGTGCACGAGGCCGCCCGGGTGCTCACCCCCGACGCCGGGTTCGACGGCGTGCTGCACTTCGCCGCCCTCATCGCCGCCGGCGAGTCGATGATCCGCCCCGAGCTGTACTGGCACACCAACACGGTCGGCTCGATCGCGCTCATCGACGCGGTCCGCGCCGCCCGGGTGCCCCGGATGGTCTTCTCCTCCACCGCCGCCGTCTACGGCAACCCCACCGAGCTGCCCATCCCGGAGACCGCCGTCAAGGCGCCCACCAGCACCTACGGCGCCACCAAGCTGGCCGTCGACATGGCGCTCACCTCCGAGGCGATCGCGCACGACCTGGCCGCCGTCTCGCTGCGCTACTTCAACGTCGCCGGGGCGTACCTGCGCGACGGGCTGGCCATCGGCGAGCGGCACGACCCGGAGACGCACCTCATCCCGATCGCGCTCGACGTGGCCGCCGGACGGCGGGAGAAGCTCCAGCTCTTCGGCGACGACTACCCCACAGTCGACGGCACCTGCGTCCGCGACTACATCCACGTCGAAGACCTGGCCCGCGCCCACCTGCTCGCGCTGGACGCGGCCACCCCGGGCCGGCACCGCATCTACAACCTCGGCAACGGCAACGGCTTCACCAACCGGCAGGTGGTCGACGTGGTCCGCGAGGTCACCGGGCACCCGGTGCCGGTCGAGGTGGCCCCCCGCCGCGAGGGCGACCCGGCCGAGCTGGTCGCGTCCTCCGCGCTGGCCCGCGACGAGCTGGGCTGGACGCCCGCCAAGCCCACCCTGCACGACATGGTCGGCGACGCCTGGGCGTTCTACCGGGCACACGTCGCGGGACAGCCCTCATGACCGTCGCCGACCGCGCCACCGCCGGCTTCCGGCAGCGGTACGGCACCGAGCCGGCGGGCCGCTGGGCGGCTCCCGGCCGGGTCAACCTGATCGGCGAGCACACCGACTACAACGACGGCTTCGTGCTGCCCTTCGCGCTGCCGCTGCGTACCGTGGTCGCCGCCGCGCCCGCCCCCGACGGGCGCTGGACCGTCTGGTCGGAGCTCGACGACGAACCGGTCGAGTTCGGCGCGGCGGAGGCAGACGAACCCGGCCGGGTCGGCGGGTGGGCCGCCTACGTGGCCGGGGTGGTGTGGGCGCTGCGCGCCGACGGCCACGACGTGCCGGGCGCGCGGCTCGCCGTCGCCTCCGACGTGCCGGTCGGCTCCGGGCTCTCCTCATCGGCGGCGATCGAGTCGGCGGTGCTGGCCGCGCTGGTCGACCTCGGCGGGCTCGACCTGCCCGCCGGCCGGTGGCCGCGGCTCGCCCAGCGGGCCGAGAACGACTACGTCGGCGCGCCCACCGGGATCATGGACCAGTCCGCGGTGATCCGCGGCCGGGCCGGGCACGCGCTGTTCCTCGACTGCCGCACCGAGGAGGTCGAGCAGATCCCGTTCGACCTGGACGGCGCCGGGCTGGCGGTGCTGGTGATCGACAGCCGGGCGCCGCACCGGCACGCGGACGGCGAGTACGCCGCTCGGCGCAAGAGCTGCGAGCAGGCCGCCGCGACGCTCGGGGTGACAGCGCTGCGCGACGTCGAGGTGGCCGGCCTCGACGCCGCGCTGGCGCGCCTCGACGACGACGAGACCCGCCGCCGGGTCCGGCACGTGGTGACCGAGAACCAGCGGGTGCTCGACACCGTCGCGCTGCTGCGCGCCGGGCGGGTCCGCGACACCGGTCCGCTGCTGACCGCCTCGCACGCCTCCATGCGCGACGACTTCGAGATCACCGTGCCGGAGATCGACACCGCGGTCGAGGCGGCGCTGGCCGCCGGGGCGTACGGCGCGCGGATGACCGGCGGTGGCTTCGGCGGCTGCGTGCTCGCCCTGGTCGACGCCGGCGCCGCCGACACGGTGGCGGCCGCCGTCACGGAGGCGTACGCCGAGCGCGGCTTCACCGCCCCCGGCACGCTCACCGTCCTGCCCGCCGGTGGCGTCACCCGCCTGTAAGGAAGGGCCCCTTATTAACGCCTGCGGTAGAGGAAGGGCCCCTTGTTAACAGCGCACTGTTAACAAGGGGCCCTTCCTTACAAACCAGGGTCAGCCGGCCTCGACGATCATGCCGGCGCCGACCGTACGGTTCGTCGACTCGTCGATGATCACGAAGCCGCCGGTGGTGCGGTTACGGCGGTACTCGTCGGCCAGCAGCGGAACCGTGGTGCGTAGCCGGACCCGGCCGATCTCGTTGAGCTTCAGCTCACCGGCCGTCTCGTCGCGGTGCAGCGAGTTGATGTCCAGCCGGTAGTGCAGCCCGCGCACGATCGCCCGCGCCGAACGGGTCGTGTGCTTGATCGCGTACTTGCCGCCGACCTGCAACGGCCGCGTCTCGTCCATCCAGCAGATCATCGCCTCGATGTCCTGCACGGCCATCGGGGCGTTGTTCGGCCGGCAGATCATGTCGCCGCGGGAGATGTCCAGCTCGTCGGTCAGCCGGACCGTCACCGACATCGGCGGGAACGCCTCGTCCACCGGGCCGTCCGCGGTCTCCACCGCGGCGATCCGGCTGGTGAAGCCCGACGGCAGCACCATGACCTCGTCGCCCGGCTTGAGCACGCCGGAGGCCACCTGACCGGCGTAACCCCGGTAGTCGGTGACGGTGGTGGACTGCGGCCGGATCACGTACTGCACCGGGAACCGCACGTCGACCAGGTTGCGGTCCGACGCGATGTGCACCCGCTCCAGGTGGTGCAGCAGCGACGGGCCCTCGTACCAGGGCATGTTCTCCGAGCGGGTGACGATGTTGTCGCCCTGCAGCGCGGACACCGGCACCACAGTCAGGTCCGGCACGTCGAGCTTCGCGGCGAACGCGGTGAACTCGTCCGCGATCCGCTCGTAGACCTCCTGCGACCAGTCCACCAGGTCCATCTTGTTCACGCACAGGACCAGGTGCGGCACCCGCAGCAGCGAGCAGAGGAACGCGTGCCGGCGGGACTGCTCCACCAGGCCCTTACGCGCGTCCACCAGGATCAGCGCCAGGTCGGCCGTGGAGGCACCGGTGACCATGTTCCGGGTGTACTGGATGTGCCCCGGGGTGTCGGCGATGATGAACTTCCGCCGCGGCGTGGCGAAGTAGCGGTACGCCACGTCGATGGTGATGCCCTGCTCCCGCTCGGCGCGCAGGCCGTCGGTGAGCAGCGCCAGGTTCGTGTACTCGTCGCCCCGGGCCGCACTGACCGCCTCGACGGCGGCGAGCTGGTCACTGAACAGCGACTTGGTGTCGTAGAGCAGACGGCCGATCAGCGTCGACTTGCCGTCGTCGACGCTGCCCGCGGTGGCGAACCGCAGCAGGTCCATCGGCCGCGCGGTCTCGCTCTCGGCCGGGGCCAGGGTCTCGACGCTCATCAGAAGTAGCCCTCTCGCTTGCGGTCCTCCATGGCGGCCTCGCTGACCCGGTCGTCGCCGCGGGTCGCGCCGCGCTCGGTGATCCGCGTGGCGGCCACCTCCTCGATCACCTTCTCCACCGTGTCGGCGTCCGAGCGGACCGCCGCGGTGCAGGAGGCGTCACCCACGGTCCGGTACCGCACCTGGGCCTTGAACGGCTGCTCACCGGCGCGCGCCCGGAAGAACTCGTTCACCGCGTAGAGCATGCCGTCGCGCTCGATCACCTCGCGCTCGTGCGCGTAGTAGATCGACGGCAGCGGGATCCGCTCCCGCTCGATGTAGTGCCAGACGTCCAGCTCGGTCCAGTTCGACAGCGGGAACACCCGGATCGACTCGCCCGGGTGGTGCCGGCCGTTGTAGAGCGCCCACAGCTCCGGACGCTGGTTCTTCGGATCCCACTGGCCGAACTCGTCGCGGAAGCTGAACACCCGCTCCTTGGCCCGCGCCTTCTCCTCGTCGCGCCGGGCGCCGCCGAACAGCGCGTCGAAGCGGTGCTTCTCCACCGCCTCCAGCAGCACCGGCGTCTGGATCCGGTTGCGCATGCCGTCGGCCGACTCGCGGACCAGGCCCTTGTTCAGCGCCTCCGGCACGCTCGCCACGATGAGCTGCAGGCCCAGCTCGGCCACCCGCTGATCGCGGTAGTCGAGCACCTCGGGGAAGTTGTGCCCGGTGTCCACGTGCATCACCGGGAAGGGGATGTTGGCCGGCGCGAACGCCTTCTGGGCCAACCGGAGCATCACGATCGAGTCCTTGCCGCCGGAGAACAGCAGCACCGGCCGTTCCATCTCGGCGACGACCTCGCGCATCACGAAGATGCTCTCCGCCTCGAGCGCGTCGAGGTGCGACACCTGGTACGCGGCGGGGGACGTCATGACACGAACTCGATTCGCACGGATCCGTACATCGGATTCCAGACCTTTCAGGTCGGACTCGTGAAGAAGAACGCTCAGGTTACCCGGAATGCCGCTGCAACGCTGCAAGCAACCGACTCGCGAGATCCTTGCGGCAGACCAGCAGATCCGGTAGGCGCGGGTCGGCCCCGTTGTATTTCAGCGCAGAACCGTCGATCCGGGAAGCATGCAGACCGGTGGCCGTCGCCACAGCGACCGGAGCGGCCGAATCCCACTCGTACTGACCGCCCGCGTGGATGTACGCGTCGACCTCACCCGTGACCACGGCGGCGATCTTCGCGCCCGCCGAGCCCATCGGAACCAGATGAGCGCCGACGTCCTCTGCCAGGTCGGTCAGGAAAACCGGCGGACGGCTACGGCTGGCCGCCAAGCGGATGACCCGCGCGCCGCCCCCGGTGGCCGCCTCCACTGTCATCGGCGGGTACGCCGGCGGGTGGTCCGTGCCGAGCACCCGGTGCTGGGCCGGCAGCGCCACCGCGCCCGCCACCAGACCGTGCGGCCGCGACGCGTTACGCGACCAGAGCGCCACGTGCACCGCCCAGTCCGCGCGCCCCTCCTCCGCGTACTCCCGGGTGCCGTCCAGCGGGTCGATGATCCAGACCCGGTCCGCGGTCAGGCGCGACAGCGCCGCGTCTGTCACCTCCGCCGTCCAGGCCAGCCGCGAGCCCTCGTCCTCCTCCGACAGCACCGCGTCCGCCGGCCGCCACTTCGCCAGCTCGGTGCGGATCAGATCGTGCGAGACCTTGTCGCCGGCCGACCGGAGCGCGCCCGCGTCGGCGAAGCCCATCTCCGCGCGCAGGGCCGTCAGCGCCTGACCGGCCCGGGACGCCAGCCACCGGGCGAACCCGCCGTCGATCATCGGAGGACTGCCCATGCTGCTCCCGTCACCCGCCTTCGCTCCCGTCGCCCGAGGCTACCGGCCGGGCTCCGCCCCGCCGCTCAACCCCCGTGGTACAGGTTCTGCGTCGGCTCCACGCCCTTCAGAACCACGGACTCCACCACGTCCGCCGCGCGGTCCACCAGGAACTCCAGCTCCTTGCGCTCCGACGAAGAGAAATCCGAGAGTACGTAGTCAGCCGGGTCCTGCCGGCCCGGCGGCCGGCCGATGCCGAACCGCACCCGCACGTAGTCCTTGGTGCCGAGCGACTTCGACATCGAGCGCAGGCCGTTGTGCCCGCCCTCGCCGCCGCCGCACTTCACCCGCACCTGCCCGTACGGGATGTCCAGCTCGTCGTGCACCGCGATCACGTGCGCCGGCGGGATCTTGTGGAACTGCGCCAGCCCGGCCACCGGACCGCCGGAGAGGTTCATGTACGTCAACGGCTTCAGCAGCACCAGCTTCGGACCGCCGAACCCCAGCCGCCCCTCCGCGGCCTCGGCCATCGCACGCTTGTGCCGCCCGAACTTCGCGCCCACCCGGGCCGCCAGCAGGTCGGCCACCATGAACCCGACGTTGTGCCGGTTGCCCGCGTACTCCCGGCCGGGGTTGCCCAGGCCGACCACCAGCCACGGTCCCGCCTCGTCCGTCACCCGACGCCCCTTCCCGCTCGCTCGCCCGACCAGCCGTCCCGATACGCCGACAGGCGCCCCCGGGAACCGGGGACGCCTGTCGCACAGCCTTGCGGACCGGTCAGGCCTCGGTCTTCGCCTCGGCCGGGGCCTCCTCGCCCTCGGCGGCCGGAGCGCCCTCGGCACCCTCGGCGGTCTCCTCGCCGACCTCGGCCTCGGCCTCCTCGGTGGCCTCCTCGACCTCGGGGAGGGTGGCCTCGAGCTGCTCGGCGGTCGGAGCGGCGGTCACCGAGGCGACAGCGGTCTCCTCGTCGGTGGCCAGCTCGACGCCGGCCGGCAGCTCGACGTCGGCGGCGGTGATCGTGGTGCCCGGCTCGGCGCCCTCGATCGACGCCTCCAGGTGGTCCGGCACCTTGGTCGCGTCGGCGGTCACCGACAGCGTGTCGTGGTCGTGCACGATCAGGGTGTCCTTCGCGGCCTCACCGGTCAGCTGGACCGGGACCTCGACGGTGACCTTCTCGCCACGGCGGACCAGCAGCAGGTCCACGTGCTCGAAGGTGTCCTTGATCGGGTCACGCTGGATCGCCTTCGGCAGCGCCAGCACCTGGGTGCCGTCGCTGACCTCGATCGCGAAGAGCTGGTTCGCGCCGCCCTTACGGATCGCGGCGGCGAACTCCCGCGCCGGAAGCGCGATGTGCTTGGGCTTCTCGCCGTGGCCGTACAGCACGGCGGGCACCTTGCCGGCCCGGCGGGTACGACGGGCACCACCCTTGCCGAACTCGGTACGGGGCTCGGCGCTGATCTTTACCTCGGACACGGGGAAACTCCTGATGCTTCGCTGCGGCGGCTTGTCGTCTGGCGGTGCTGGGGCGAGGGGCTCGCTGGGGCTAGGGTCATGAACGACCGCCCGGAGCACCGCGTCGATGACGGCGCCTCCGTGCGGTGCTTGTCAGCAGCCCGCCGGGCACCCTCGCCGTGGCAACCGCACCAGTCTACCCGAGGGAATTCCCGGCTCTCCGGCAGTCCCCCATATCACCGCCCCGCCCGGTTCCGCAGGGCATCGGCCCGGCCGCCGGGAACTCCCGGCGACCGGACCGCACGCTCAGCTCAGGCCACCGAACAGGGTGGTCACCGAGCCGTCGTCGAAGACCTCCCGGATCGCCCGCGCCAGCAGCGGGGCGATCGACAGTACGGTCAGCTTGTCCAGCTGCTTCTCCGACGGCAGCGGCAGCGTGTTCGTCACCACGACCTCGCTGATCGGGCTGTTCTTCAGCCGCTCCGTCGCCGGGTCGGACAGCAGCGCGTGGGTCGAGGCGACCACGATCTCCGCCGCGCCCTGCTCCTTGAGGATGTCCGCCGCCTTGGTGATCGTGCCACCGGTGTCGATCATGTCGTCCACGATCAGGCACACCCGGCCCTCGACCTCACCGA
This sequence comes from Micromonospora sp. CNZ297, assembly GCF_007827625.1. Lineage (NCBI taxonomy): Bacteria > Bacillati > Actinomycetota > Actinomycetes > Micromonosporales > Micromonosporaceae > Micromonospora > Micromonospora sp. CNZ297. The sequence goes on from NZ_VISU01000010.1 coordinate 135,995, forward strand.
CCACCCGGTTCGCCACCACCTGGTTCGGCTTGAGCGGATCGCGGGTCTTGTGGATGAACGCCAGCGGGCAGCCGCCCAGCCGGTCGGTCCAGCGCTCGGCCACGCGTACCCGGCCCGAGTCCGGCGCGACCACGGTCATCGGCCGGCCCGCGTACTTGTGCTCCACGTACTCGGCCAGCACGTCCATCGCGAACAGGTGGTCCACCGGGCCGTCGAAGAAGCCCTGGATCTGCGCGGTGTGCAGGTCCACGGTCAGGATCCGGTTCGCGCCCGCCGTCTTCAGCAGGTCCGCGATCAGCCGCGCCGAGATCGGCTCCCGGCCGCGGTGCTTCTTGTCCTGCCGCGAGTACGGGTAGAACGGCAGTACCACGGTGATCCGCTTGGCCGAGCCGCGCTTCAGCGCGTCGACCATGATCAGGGTCTCCATGACCCAGGTGTTCACGCCGTGCGTCACGGACTGCACCACGAAGGCGTCCGAACCACGGACCGAGTCCTTGTACCGTACGAAGATCTCGCCGTTGGCGAAGTCGTACGCGTCGGCCGGCGTCGGCGCGACGCCGAGCACCTCACCGATCTCCTTGGCCAGCTCCGGAAAACCCCTCCCGGAGAAGAGCATCAGGCTCTTGCGGTTTTCGGCGACGATGCTGCCCATGGGCCCGTCTGCTCCCGTATGTCGGTGGTGCCCGGCGGCGGTGGGGCCGGGGACTGTTCGGTTGCAGTATGCCCCCGGTTCAGCGATCCACCCACGGCCCGCCGATCCCCGTGGATTCAGTCACCTTCGCTTGCGGCGCCACCCGTGTCCGGCGCACCCTCACCGGCCCGCCGCGCCGCCTCCGCGGCGTCCGTACCGGCCCGCTTGCGCAGCACCCAGCCCTCCACGTTGCGCTGCTGACCACGCGCCACCGCCATCGCGCCCGGCGGCACGTCTCCGGTGATCACCGAACCCGCCGCGGTGTACGCGCCGTCGCCCACCCGCACCGGCGCCACGAACATGTTGTCCGCTCCGGTACGGGCGTGACTGCCGATGGTGGTGTGGTGCTTGCGTACCCCGTCGTAGTTGACGAAGACGGTGGCCGCGCCGATGTTGCTGTGGTCGCCGATCGTCGCGTCGCCCACGTACGACAGGTGCGGCACCTTCGACCCGTCACCGATCGACGCCTTCTTGGTCTCCACGAACGTGCCGACCTTCGCCTTGCGGCCCAGCCGCGACTCCGGCCGCAGGTACGCGTACGGGCCGACGCTCGCCTGCGGGCCCACCTCGGCGCCGAGCGCGTGGCTGCGCACGATGCTCGCGCCCGCGCCCACAACCGTGTCCACGAGCGTGGTGTCCGGGCCGACGAGCGCGCCCTCGCCGACCACTGTCGCGCCCTGGAGCTGCGTGTTCTGGTCGATCACCGCGTCCCGCTCGACGGTCACGGTCACGTCGATCCAGGTGGTGTGCGGGTCGAGGATGCTGACCCCGGTACGCATCCAGCCCTCGTTGATCCGGTCGCGCAGCAGGCGGCGCAGCGCGGCCAGTTCGACCCGGTCGTTGCAGCCGAGCGTCTCCACGTGGTCGGCGGCGCAGTGCACGGCCACCGGCTCACCGGCGTCGCGCAGCAGCGCGAAGACGTCGGTCAGGTACTCCTCGCCCTGGTCGTTGTCCGTGGAGAGCTTGCCCAGCGCCTCCCGCAGGCGAGCCGCGTCGAACGCGTAGATGCCCGCGTTGATCTCCCGCAGCGCGCGCTGCTGGGGGGTGGCGTCGCGCTCCTCGACGATCTGCTCCAGGTGCCCCTGCGCGTCCCGCACGATCCGGCCCAGACCGGTCGGGTCCGGCACCTCGGCGGCCAGCACTGTCGCCGCCGCGGCGGCCTCCTCGTGCGCCTCGACGAGCGCCTGGACCGTCTCCGGCCGCAGCAGCGGCACGTCCCCGTTGATCACCACGACGGTGCCGGTCGCGTCCGGCACCGCGTCCAGCGCGATGCGGACCGCGTGCCCGGTGCCGAGCTGGCGCTCCTGGAGCACCGGCGTGGCACCCGGGGCGACCTCGGTCAGGTGCTCCCGGACCTGGTCGGCGCCGTGGCCGACCACGACCACCGAGCGGTCCGCGCCCAGCGGACCGGCTGCGGCCAGGACGTGACCGAGCAGGGTACGGCCGAGCAGCGGGTGCAGCACCTTGGGCAGGGACGACTTCATCCGCTTGCCCTCACCGGCGGCGAGCACGACAACGGTGCGGAGGTGGGGCTGGGACACGACGTGGCTCCCGTCGGGACGGCGACAGTCTCGCGGTCATGCTAACCACGCGACGGAGGGCAAACAGCAGAAGCTCCCGGGAGAGGATTCGAACCCCTATAATCAGGACCAAAACCTGACGTCCTGCCATTAGACGACCCGGGATGGTCGAAAACGGGCAAATAGTATTACGCCCGCCGGCTGCCTACACCTTACCGGTCACGAGGTGGATCTTCATTGCTCATTCCTTTCATGATCCCTTCGATCCTCCAATAGAGACGGGTTCCACCCACGACGTGCACTGTCAGGCAGCCGTAGTAGTCGGCTCCGACGTTCTTGCGCCTGGTCAGCGGCCGGTGCCTCTTGATCGTGGTGGGCTGGAAGCTCTCCGCCGGCACGCCTACCCGAGCCGCCCACCACCGCACCGCAGCCGCGTCGTCCGCCGTCTCGTGGATGCTCACCCGGAACCTCCGGTCCTCGACCGGCACCTCGACGGCGTTCAGGAAGCGAAGGAAGAGCATCACCAGCAACGGATCGCTGTTGACGAATTTGATCCGGCAGTCGTTCGGACGCCAGGGCTTCGCCTTACCACCCTCACACCAGTAGATCGCCGCGCCGATCAGCAACAACTCGCGCCGGTCGAGGCGCCGCACCCAGTCCGCCGACGCGGCCACCGCCTCGGCCCGGGCCGCGTCCCGCGCCACCCGGTGCGCGCTCCACTGCGCGTCGGCACGCGCCTGCTGAGCGACTCGCCGGCGCCTGCGCACCAGCTCCGGATCCAGCGGCACATGCCGGGTCCACAGGTATGCCGTGGACTTCGAGACGCCGAGCGCGTTCGCGATCTCCCCCACCGGTGAGCCGGCTCGCCGCAGAGCCAGCGCCCGCGCATGCAGCTCCGGCTTCCACCCCCGGTAAGAGGGCGGACGACTACCGGACTCATCATCGACGGTCACCGGCGCAGACTAGAACACCCGTACGACAGCAGCCGGTCTGACCGCGAGCTTCGCGCCTGGCAGGATGGACGGGTGACCGACGTATCCGGCAGCGACCGCACCCGTCGGCGGCCCGTGCCGGCGGCGAAGCCCTCCCGGGTGCGGATGTCCGCGACGCAGCGGCGCGAGCAGTTGATCTCGATCGCCCGGCAGATCTTCGCCGAGCGCGGCTTCGACGCGACCTCGATCGAGGAGGTGGCGGCGCGTGCCAAGGTCTCCAAGCCGGTGGTCTACGAGCACTTCGGCGGCAAGGAGGGGCTCTACGCGGTGGTGGTGGACCGGGAGGTCCGCGCGCTGCTTGACCGGATCACCACGGCGCTGACCGCGGGCAACCCGCGGGAGCTGCTGGAGCAGGCCGCGCTGACGCTGCTGACCTACATCGAGGAGGAGACCAGCGGGTTCCGGGTGCTGGTCCGGGAGTCGCCGCTGATGTCGGCGACGGGCAACTTCAGCAGCGTGATGAACGACGTGGCGCACCAGGTGGAGCACATCCTGGCGGGCGAGTTCTCCATCCGGGGGTACGACCCGAAGCTGGCGGAGCTCTACTCCCAGGCGCTGGTGGGCATGGTGGCGCTGACCGGCCGCTGGTGGTTGGAGGTGCGTAAGCCGCGCAAGGAGACGGTGGCGGCGCACCTGGTGAACCTGGCCTGGAACGGGTTGTCGCACCTGGAGTCGAAACCCGGGCCGATCCCCCGGGGCTGACGCCGCGTCAGCGCAACAGCCGCGTCAGCGCTCACCGATGGGGTGGTAGCGGCGCTGCCGCTCCTCCTCGGCGTGCTCGGCGGTGCCGACCTTGTCGTAGAGGCCGGTGGCGAGCAGGACCAGCCCGAACAGCAGCGACACGATGACTGTCGACATCGAGAAGTTCAGGAAGTTCGCCGGGGTCTGGAGCACCGACATCATCAGGATGCCGGTGACCAGGAAGACCACGCCGGCGGTGAGGTTCATGTAGTGGCCGAGGTTGTCGCGGCGGGACGCCCCGATCAGCAGGACCGCGCCGAAGACCACGGAGACCAGCGAGAAGGCCAGGTTGGTACGCAGGCCGAGCGCCCAGTCGCTGTCCCGGCCGAACAGTCCTTCGCCCCAGGTCTGGAAGACGCCGAAGACGCCGAAGACCAGGATGTAGAGGCCGATGAGCCCGGACAGCACCCGGTAGAGCGGCCGCGCGGGGTGGTTCACCGGGAAGTGCGCCATGATGCCCTCCAGCCGTGTGACTGATTCGGGGCAATTGTCACCTGCGTTGTCCGGTCGCGTCCGGAAAACACCGAAGGCCCGGCGCAGCGCGCCGGGCCTTCGGGTACGAGACGGGATCAGAGCACCAGGCGGGCCTTCTGCCAGGCCTCGTGCTCGTCGTCGGAGCCGACCTTGCCGTACATGCCGACCATCAGGAGCACCAGCGCCAGGGTCAGGACCACGACGTCGGTCATGATCGAGAAGTTGAAGATGTTGGCGTCGGTCTGCAGGAACGCCAGCGCGGCCAGGCCGATCACCATCAGCGTGTAGGCCAGCCACTGGTTGATCGCCACGTCGAGGTTGCGGCCGATCGCGGTGCCGACCAGGATCACGACGCCGACCAGCACCGACAGCAGCGAGAACGCCATGTTGGTGCCCTGGCCGAGGACCTTGGTGTCGTCCTGGGCGAGGAAGTCGTTGCCGGCGCTGGCGATGATGCCGAGGCCGCCGAAGACGACGAAGTACAGACCAACGAGCCCGCCGATCGCCCGGTAGATCGGCCGCGCGGGGTGGTTGACGGGGGTGTGGGCCATCTCTGCGTCTCCAAAAGACCGTTCGGACGAGGGTTCCACAGGTGATTGTCCCGTACGCCGGTCAGTGACGCCGCACACCCCCCACCCCGGCGGCAGGTCAGCCGCCCGGGAGCTCCTCGGCGAGGGACAGCCAGGTCTCCTCGGTGCGGTCCCGCTCGGCCCGTACCTCCTTGAGCTGGGCGTCCAGCTCGGCGACCCGGGCATAGTCGGTGGCGTTCGCGGCGAGCTGCTCGTGCAGGCCCGCCTCCTTCTGTTCGAGCTTGGCGATCTGCCGTTCCAGCCGGTTGAGTTCCTTCTTCGCGACGCGTACCTCGGCCGCTGACATGCCCTCGCGGGCCGGCGCCGCCGTGGCCGGGGTGAGGTCGGCGGGTGCCGGGCCGCCGGCCGCGGCGGCGCGCGCGAGGTACTCGTCGACGCCGCCGGGCAGGTGCACCAGGCGGCCGTCACCGAACATGCCGTACGCGACGTCGGTGACCCGCTCGATCAGGTAGCGGTCGTGGCTGGCCACCACGATCGTGCCGGGCCACGAGTCGAGCAGGTCCTCCAGCGCGGCGAGCGTGTCGGTGTCCAGGTCGTTGGTGGGCTCGTCGAGCAGGAGCACGTTCGGCTCCCCGGCGAGCAGCCGCAGCATCTGGAGGCGGCGGCGCTCGCCGCCGGACAGGTCGCTCACCGGGGTCCAGAGCCGCTTGTCGTCGAAGCCGAAGATCTCGGCGAGCTGGGCGGCGCTGATCTCCCGGTCGCCGAACTGCACACGCCGGGCCACCTCCTCGACGGCTTCCAGCACGCGCAGGTGGCCGGGGAGTTCGGCGAGTTCCTGGGACAGGAACGCGGGCCGGACGGTCTGCCCGGCGGCGAAGCGCCCGCCGTCGGGGCCGGTCACGCCGGCGAGCATCCGCAGCAGGGTGGTCTTGCCGGCGCCGTTGCGGCCGAGGATCGCGACCCGGTCGCCGGGCCCGACCTGCCAGGTGGTGTCGTGCAGGATCTCCTTCGGGCCGGCGTGCAGCCGGACGTGTTCGAGGTCGTACACCTGCTTGCCGAGCCGGGCGGTGGCGAGCCGTTGCAGCGACATGGTGTCGCGGGGTTCCGGCACGTCGGCGATGAGTGCGTTCGCCGCGTCGATGCGGAACTTGGGCTTCGAGGTGCGTGCGGGGGCGCCCCGGCGCAGCCAGGCGATCTCCTTGCGGAGCAGGTTCTGGCGGCGGGCCTCGGTGGCGGCGGCGACGCGTTGCCGCTCGACGCGGGCCAGCGTCCATGCGGCGAAGCCGCCCTCGTACGCCCGGACGGTCTGGTCGGCGACCTCCCAGGTGGTGGTGCAGACGGCGTCGAGGAACCAGCGGTCGTGGGTGACCACGACGAGCGCCCCCTTGCGGGTGACGAGGTGCCGGGCCAGCCAGTCGACGCCGCCGACGTCGAGGTGGTTGGTGGGCTCGTCGAGGACGAGCAGGTCGGCGTCGCGGACCAGCAGCGCGGCGAGCGCGACGCGGCGGCGTTCCCCGCCGGACATCGGGCCGACCGGCGTGTCCAGGCCGAGGTGGGGCATGCCGAGGCCGTCGAGGATGGCGCGGACACCCGCGTCGCCGGCCCACTCGTGCTCGGCGCCCATGCTCTCGCCGAGCCAGGCGGTGCCGAGCACCACGTCCCGCACGGTCAGTTCGGGGGCGAGGTCCAGGCGCTGCGGCAGCCAGGCCACCCGCAGGTCGCGGCGGTGGGTGACGCGGCCGTCGTCGGGTTCCTCGGTGCGGGTGAGCAGGCGCAGCAGCGTCGACTTGCCGGCGCCGTTGAGGCCGACCACACCGACCCGGTCGGCGTCGTCGAGGCCGAGCGAGACGTCGGTGAGCAGCGGCCCCGCGGCGCCGTACCCCTTGGACACCCGGTCCAGGTTGACGATGTTGGCCACTGACCCACCCTTCACGACTCAGGCGTCCCGGGGGCCCGGGACGCCTGAGTCAAGGGTACGGGTCGTCAGACCACGCGGGCGCCGGCGACCGGACCGTGCGCGACGCGGGCCTCCCGGCACACCCCGGCGGCGGTGATCTCGGCGGCGATCCGGACGGCGTCGGCCTCGCCGGTGGCGAGGAAGACGCAGGTGGGTCCGGAGCCGGAGACGATGCCGGCGAGCGCCCCCGCGGCCTCGCCGGCCTTGAGCGTCTCGGCCAGCGAGGGGCGCATGGTCAGCGCGGCGTCCTGGAGGTCGTTGCCGAGCGTGGCGGCGAGCACCCGCGGATCGCGCTGGCGCAGCGCGGCGAGCAGCGCGTCGGTGCTGCCCAGCGGCGTGCCGGCGGCTCCGGCGTCACGCAGCCGGTCCAGTTCCCGGTACGCGGCCGGGGTGGACAGGCCGGCGTCGGCGATCGCCACCACCCAGTGCCAGGAGGTGGGGCGGGCCAGCACCGGGCTGACCGCCTCGCCGCGGCCGGTGCCGAGCGCGGTGCCGCCGTGGATGAGGAACGGCACGTCCGAGCCGAGGTCGGCGGCGATGCCGGCGAGCTCGTCGCGGGACAGCCCGGTGCCCCAGAGCGTGTCGCAGGCGACGAGCGCGGCGGCGGCGTCGGCGCTGCCACCGGCCAGCCCGCCGGCGAGCGGGATCTGCTTGCGCAGGTGCAGCCGGGCGTGCGGGGCGACGCCCGCGTAACCGGCCAGCGCGTGCGCGGCGCGCAGCGCCAGGTTGGTGTCGTCCAGCGCCAGTTCGCCGGCGCCCTCGCCCTCCATGGTGAGGGTGAGCGTGTCGCCGCGACGGGCGGTCAGCTCGTCGTAGATCGAGATCGCGTGGTAGACGGTGTTCAGCTCGTGGTAGCCGTCACGCCGCAGCGGTCCGACCCCGAGATGCAGGTTGACCTTGGCGGGCACCCGCACCTTGACCGGGCCGCTGGCCCCGCGCCGCTGCCCGTCCTCGTCCCCCGGTCGCCATGCCTCGGTCACCGGGTGGACTCCACCGGACGTGGGCGGATGTCGAACGGCTTCGGCACTGTCAGCTCCTCGGCGAGGGGTCGGGCAACGGCGCCAGCCTACTGCTCGCCGCCGGGGGCGTCCGGGGCCGACGCGGCGATGGCGGCGAACTGCTCGACGGTGAGCGATTCGCCCCGCGCGGACGGGTCCACGCCGGCGGCGGTGAGCGCGGCGGCGGCCCGGTCCGCGCCGCCGGCCCAGCCGGCCAGGGCGGCGCGCAGCGTCTTGCGGCGCTGGGCGAACGCGGCGTCGACGACGGCGAAGACGGCCTTCCGGGGTACGTCCGGCCGGGGCGGCTCGCGCCGGGTGAACGCGACCAGGCCGGAGTCGACGTTCGGCACCGGCCAGAACACGTTCGGCGGGACCTTGCCGGCGGCGCGGGAGCGGGCGTACCAGGCGAGTTTGACCGACGGGATGCCGTACACTTTGGAGCCGGGACCGGCGACGAGCCGGTCGGCGACCTCCTTCTGCACCATCACCAGGCCGTGGCGCAGTGTGGGCAGCTCGGCGAGCAGGTGCAGCACGACCGGCACGGCGACGTTGTAGGGCAGGTTCGCCACCAGCGCTGTGGGCGCCGGGCCGGCCAGGTCGTCGGCGGTGACCCGCAGCGCGTCGGCCGGGTGGACGGTGAGCCGTTCGGCGGCCGCCCCGGCGAAGCGGGCGGCGGTCTCCGGCAGCGCGGCGGCGAGCGCCGGGTCGAGTTCCACAGCGTGCACGTGCGCGGCGACCGGGAGCAGGGCGAGCGTGAGCGAGCCGAGCCCGGGGCCGACCTCCAGCGCCACGTCGTCGGGGGTCAGCCCGGCGGTGCTGACGATCCGGCGCACGGTGTTGGGGTCGTGCACGAAGTTCTGGCCGAGTTTCTTGGTCGGCGTGACGCCGAGGCGCGCGGCGAGTTCCCGGATCTCCGCCGGGCCGAGGAGTCCGGTCACGCCCCGTAGCGTAAGCGCCCCCGCCCGCGGGGAAGGAAGGGCCCCTTCTTAACGCCTCGCGATATGGAGGGGCCCCTTCTTAACGCCACGGACCGAACGCGCTCAACGCCACGGGCCGAACGCTCGCTCACCGTTCGTGGAGAGGGCGGTGCAGAGGGCGTCCACGTCGGTGCCGGTGGTCTCGGCGAGGAAACGGACCGTCAGCGGGATCAGGTACGACGCGTTGGGCCGTCCCCGGTACGGCATCGGGGTCAGGTAGGGCGCGTCGGTCTCCACGAGCATCTGCGCGGGCGGGGTGACGGCTGCGGCCTCGCGCAGCGCGGCGGCGCTGCCGAACGTGACGGTGCCGGCGAAGCTGAGCAGGAAGCCGCGCCGGACGCACTCGCGGGCGAAGTCGGCGTCGCCGGAGAAGCAGTGCATGACCACGGTTTCCGGGGCGCCCTCGTCGTCGACGATGCGCAGCACGTCGGCGTGCGCGTCCCGGTCGTGGATGACGAGCGCCTTGCCGTGCCGCTTGGCGATGGCGATGTGCGCCCGGAAGCTCTCCTCCTGCGCGGCCCGCCCGTCGTCGCCGGTACGGAAGAAGTCCATCCCGGTCTCGCCGACGCCCCGGACCCGGTCCCGGCCGGCGAGGGTCTCGATCTCGCGCAGCGCCTCGTCCAGGTCGGCCAGCCGGGGCGCCTCGTTCGGGTGCAGCGCGACGGTGGCGAGCACCGGGGCGTACCGGTCGGCGACGTCGGCGCTCCACCGGGACGAGTCGACGTCCACCCCGACCTGGACGAGCCGGTCCACGCCGGCCCGGGCGGCGACGTCGATCGCGGCGGCCACCGGGTCGTCGCCGGTGGTGCCGCCGGGAGGCGTGCCGAACTCGCCGACGGTGATGTCGAGGTGGGTGTGGCTGTCCGGCACGGGTACGGGCAGCGGCTCGGGGGCGGGCGGGAACTCCCCGGCCCGGCGGGCGGCGCGCTGCTTGCGGGTCTCGGTCTGCTCGGTCATCGCGGCCAGCATCACACACCCGCCCGGGGCTGCGTTCCCGGACCGCCACCGGCTGTTCACATGCCTCACATCTGGCGGGCTTAGCGTCCTGGAGTGACAGTCACCGACCAGGCCGGCGGGCCCGCCTCCGACCGGGCCGGGTTGCGCGTGACGTACGGCGGCCGGGTGCATCCGGCGGAGGAGATCGCCCGGGGCGCGGCGTACGAGTTGTTCAGCGCCGACGAGGCGCCCGGTTTCGAGTGGTGTCCCCGGCCCGGCAACGGCTATCCGTGGCGCCGGTTCGTGCACGCGACCGAGGTCGACGCGGTGCACGGGGGCGCCGGTTCGGCCGACGACACGGACGCGCCGCTGCTGATGCCGGTGCACCGGGACCGGGGCTGGGCGTACGTACACCAGCTCAGCCAGCAGCCGGGCGCGGCGGCGGATCCGACGCTCGCCGCCGTGCGAGCGTCGGCGGTGATCCGGCCGGGTACCCGCATGGTGAAGGTGCTCTCCGCCCGGCAGCTCGCCGGGTACGTGCGGGGCGTGCTGCCGCACGGCTTCTGCTACCGGGAGCACGACGTCGCGCACCTGCGGACACCGGCCGGGATGGCGGTGCTGCGGGGCGACTCCGAGGGCGGCGACGTGGCGTACGCGGTGCGCTGGCGGGCCGCCGACCCGGCCGACTACGACGTGCCCGTGGGCCCGGCGCACCGGGGACTCATGGCGTTGCCGCCCCGGGACCGGCTCGGGCCGCCGGTGCTGGGTACCGGGTTCGTGCCGAGCAGCGCGCAGCTCGTACCGGAGTTCGTCACCCGGGAGTTCGCCGACCTGCCGATGCCGGCGAACGCCACCCTGCTCGCCTACCCGGCCGACGGGGTGGAGGTGGTCCTCTACACCTACCAGGCGGAGCAGCGGGGCTGGCTGCGCCTGGCCGGCCCGCAGTGGCGGCACCTGCTCGCCGCGGTGCCGGGTCTCTCCGCCGACCAGGAGTACGTGCCGACCGGTGAGGCGCCCCGCTCCACCCGGCTCGTCGGCACGTACGCCGGTTCGGAGTACGAGGCGGTGGCCGACCAGCCGGGCGGGTTCCGGGTGCTGGCGATGACCCGGGCGGCCCGGTACCCGGTGGACGCGGCGGCCCGGCGGGTGCGCACGGCGGCCTGGCGCGGGGTGCCCTGCCTGGTGCTGCGGGAGGAGGGCGGCTGGCTGCGGTTGCGGCTGCGCCGCCCGGATCCGGACGCGGTGGCCGCGACCGGCGCGCAGTGTCTGGAACGCGGCGTGTACGAGGTCTGGGCGCCCGGCGCCGAGCTGGCCGACGACCGGGTGGTGGACCTGCCCTATCCGGCCCGGCACGAATAGACGAGGGCAGGTCGGGAAGGCGTGGGGTGTCCGAGAAACCCGCGCGAGGGGGAATCCCGACATGCCTTTCGTCACCGTCGGTACGGAGAACTCCGCACCCATCGACCTGTACTACGAGGATCACGGTTCCGGTCAGCCGATCGTGCTGATCCACGGTTTCCCGTTCAACGGGGCGACCTGGGAGAAGGTGAGCGGTCCGCTGCTGGACGCCGGATACCGGGTGATCACGTACGACAGGCGTGGATTCGGCAACTCCGCGCAGCCGGCCATGGGCTACGACTACGACACGTTCTCCGCCGACCTCGACGTGCTGATGACCGAACTGGACCTGCGGAACGCGATCCTGGTCGGGCACTCCATGGGCACCGGTGAGGTGACCCGCTATCTGGGCGCGTACGGGTCGGACCGGGTGGACCGGGCGGTGCTGATCTCGCCGTTGGCGCCGTACCTGCTGAAGACCGCCGACGACCCGCAGGGCGTGGAGAAGAGCGTGTTCGAGGGCTTCCAGCAGGCCATCCTGGCGGACCGGTTCGCCTACCTGACCGCGTTCTGCGACGCGTTCTTCGACTCCGGCGGAAAGCGGGACCGGGCGGTCAGCAACGAGGCGTACCACGCCCACTGGCAGATCGGCACGCAGGCGTCGGCGAAGGGCACCCACGACTCGGTGGACGCCTGGCTGAGCGACTTCCGGCCCGACCTGCCGAACATCGACGTGCCGGTGCTGATCATCCAGGGCGACAAGGACGCGGTGCTGCCGTACCCGGCCACCGGTCAGCGGCTGGTGAGCATGCTGCCCGACGCCCGGCTGGTCACGCTGCCGGACGCACCGCACGGCCTCCCGTGGACCCACGCGGGCGAGGTCAACAAGGCGGTGATGGAGTTCATCGGCAAGCCGAGCATGGCCCGCGCCTGACCGGCGCGCACGACCGCGGCCCGGGGAGAGATCCCCGGGCCGCGGTGCGCGCGTGTGCTCAGCCGGCCAGGCGGGCCAGCTCCTCCTCGACGATGGACGGGTCGAGCTTGCGGAACACCGGCTTCGGCGCCGCGAGCGGCCGGCCCACTTCCAGGGGTACGGACTCCCAGCGCGCACCGACCGTGTAGTCACCGGTCAGCACCGGGTACGACGGCCCGCCGTCGAGGTCGTCGACCTCCTCGATGACGGGCATCGGCGCGTGCACGCCGGTGCCGCCGAGCAGCTCGTGGATCTTCTGGGCGGAGTGCGGCAGGAACGGGGTGAGCAGCGTGTTGGCGTCGCTGACCACCTGGAGCGCGACGTGCAGGACGGTGCCCATGCGGGGCTTCTCGTCCTCGCCCTTGAGCTTCCAGGGCGCCTGCTCGGAGAGGTACTTGTTGGCCTCGGCGACGACCTTCATGGCCTCGCCGATGGCCTGCTTCTGCCGGTGCCGGGCGATCAGGTCGCCGACGGTGGCGAAGCCGGCCTTCGCGATGTCCAGCAGCGCCTGGTCGGCCTCGGTGAGCCCGGCCGGGTCGACCGGCGGGATCGCGCCGAAGTTCTTCGCCGCCATGGACACGGACCGGTTGACCAGGTTGCCCCAGCCGGCGACCAGCTCGTCGTTGTTGCGGCGCAGGAACTCGGCCCAGGTGAAGTCGGTGTCGTTGCTCTCCGGGCCGGCCACCGCGATGAAATAGCGCAGCGCGTCGGCGTCGTAGCGCTCCAGGAAGTCGCGGACGTAGATGACCACCTTGCGGGAGGAGGAGAACTTCCGTCCCTCCATGGTCAGGTACTCGCTGGAGACGACCTCGGTGGGCAGGTTGAGCCGGCCCAGCTCGCCCGGTTCGCCGTCGCGGGCGCCCTCACCGGAGTAGCCGCCGAGCAGCGCCGGCCAGATCACCGAGTGGAAGACGATGTTGTCCTTGCCCATGAAGTAGTAGGAGCGGGCGTCCTTCCCCTCCCCGTCCGCCGACCACCACTTGCGCCAGGCCTCCGGGTCGCCGGTGCGCCGGGCCCACTCGATGGACGCGGACAGGTAGCCGATGACCGCGTCGAACCAGACGTAGATCCGCTTGTCCGGGCGGTCGCGCCAGTCGTCGAGCGGGATCGGCACGCCCCACTCCAGGTCGCGGGTGATGGCCCGGGGCTGGAGGTCGTCGAGCAGGTTGCGGGAGAACCGCAGCACGTTCGGGCGCCAGCCGTCGCGGGTGTCCAGCCACTGCCGCAGCGCGTCGGCCAGGGCGGGCAGGTCGAGGAAGAAGTGCTCGGTCTCGACGAACTCCGGGGTCTCCCCGTTGATCTTCGACTTGGGGTCGATCAGGTCGATCGGGTCGAGCTGGTTACCGCAGTTGTCGCACTGGTCGCCGCGCGCGCTGTCGTAGCCGCAGATCGGGCAGGTGCCCTCGATGTAGCGGTCGGGCAGCGTCCGGCCGGTGGACGGGGAGATCGCCCCGGTGGTGACCTTCGGGACGATGTAGCCGTTGCGGTGCAGCCCGGTGAACAGCTCCTGCACCACCGCGTAGTGGTTGCGCGTGGTGGTGCGGGTGAACAGGTCGTACGACAGGCCCAGCGCCCGCAGGTCCTCGGCGATCACCCGGTTGTAGCGGTCGGCCAGCTCGCGCGGGGTGACCCCCTCGGCGTCGGCCTGCACCTGGATCGGGGTGCCGTGTTCGTCGGTGCCGGAGACCATGAGCACGTCGTGACCGGCCATCCGCATGTACCGGGAGAAGACGTCGGAGGGAACGCCGAATCCGGATACGTGGCCGATGTGGCGCGGGCCGTTGGCGTAGGGCCAGGCGACCGCGGCGAGAACGTGACTCATGAGCAGCAAGCCTAGTGATTGCCGTGGGCGTGCCGCGAACCAATGGGGTGCGCGCTCCGACCGTACGTCCGATTTGTCGCCGACACGCGGCGTGAGCTGCCCGACAAGCCAGACGTACCGGTGTGAAATGAACATCGTGACCAGCAGACCAGCGGCGCCCGAGCCGTCGGCGGCCGCCACGCGGCGGGCGGCGCGGCCCACGCCGCCCGGCGGGCCCGTCGCTCCCCAGCCACGGCTCGACCCGGCGGACCCGCCGGTGGAGGTGGAGCCGACCACCGGAGCGCCGGTGGACGCGGTGCCGAGCCGGGTGCCGGTACGCCAGCCGCGCTGGCAGCGCGAGGCCGCCCCGTCCGGCGGCTGGGCACCGATCGAGGAGGTGCACTGGGACGGCACGCCGCTGCGCGACGAGCCGCGCCCACGTCCGGGCCGCCCCTCGGCGCGACGGGAACGCGCCCGCCCGGCCGCGCCGCCGAGCCCGCCCGCCGGGCTGGCCGTGCTGCTGACGCTGAGCCTGCTCGCCGCGTTCTTCGCCTGGGTGAGCGCCGGGCCGTTCTGGCTGGCGGTGGGGCACTCGACCGGCGGCACCGTGATGATCACGCAGTGCGCGGGCGGCGGGCTCACCCAGCGCTGCCGGGGCATCTTCTCCGCCGACGGCGACCGGTTCCAGGCCCACGGGGTACGGGTCAGCGGCGTACCGGCCGGGCGCACCGACACCGGCAGTTCGCTGCGGGCGCGGATGACCGGGCCGGACGGGTCCACCGCCTACGCGGACACCGGGGTGGGACGGCACCTGCGCTGGCTGCTGGGGCTGGCCCTGGTGGCCGGCTGCGCCGCCGGGATCGCCAGGTGGACCGGGGCGACCCGGCTCGCGGACGAACGGCAGCGGCGCTGGGCGGTCGGCCTGGCGCTGGCCGGCCCGGCGTTGATCACCGTCGGCTTCCTGGCCGCCGCCTGGTGAGGTGAGGCGTTAAGAGGGGGCCCTTCCTCTACCGCAGGCGTTAAGAAGGGGCCCTTCCTTTCAGCTGTGCACTACCGCGTACACCTCGCGCCGCCGCAGCCCGTACGCGGTGGCGACCTCGGTGATCGCGTCCCGGCGGGACAGCCCGGCCGCCTCGCGTTCGGCCACCGCCGCGCGCAGCGTCTCGTCGTCCGGCCGGACCGCGGGCGTGGCCGGTGCGCCCGCAACGACGAGCGTGATCTCGCCCCGCGGATCGCCCTCGGCGGCCCACTCGGCCAGTTCGCCGAGCGGCCGGCGGACGACCTCCTCGTAGGTCTTGGTCAACTCGCGGCAGAGCGCGGCGGGCCGGTCCCTGCCGAACGCCTCGGCCAGGTCGGCGAGCGCACCGGTGATGCGGTGCGGCGCCTCGAAGAACACCAGCGTGCGGTCCTCGGCGGCGAGCGCGCGCAGCCGGGAGCGGCGGGCGCCGGGGGTACGCGGCAGGAAGCCCTCGAAGCAGAACCTGTCGCAGGGCAGCCCGGACAGCGCCAGCGCGGTGGTGACCGCGCTCGGCCCGGGCGCCGCGGTGACCGGCACACCGGCGTCCAGTGCGGCCCGGACCAGCCGGTAGCCGGGGTCGGAGACGCTCGGCATGCCGCCGTCGGTGACCAGCGCGACCGTGTAGCCGGCGGTGAGCACCTCGGCCAGCTCGGGGGTACGCCGCTCCTCGTTGCCCTCGAAGTACGAGACGATCCGGCCGGGCACAGTCACGTCCAGGTCGCGGGCCAGCCGGGTGAGCCGCCGGGTGTCCTCGGCGGCGACCACGTCGGCGGCGGCCAGCACCTCGCGGAACCGGGCGGACGCGTCGGCCGGGTTGCCGAGCGGCGCGCCGAGCAACACGAGCCGCCCTACCTCGGACATTTCCCCCACGGCGTGCGCTCCCTCATCGACGGTCGTACCAATTTCGGAGACGAGAGACGCCACCGGGCACCCTCGCAGCCTACGATCGCCGGGTGACGAGTGCGTCGACAGCACAGAGCGCGAACCCGGACCCTTCCACCACCGACCGGGGCGACGGCGCCGGGCGCGGGCTTCCCGCCGCCGTGCGGCGCCGGCTCGCCACCGTCGATGATCGCATCGGTCGAGGTCAGGCGTGGCTGGCGACAGCGGTGGTGGTGGCCGTCGCGGCGATCCTGCGCTTCGTGGGGCTCAGCTTCCCGCCCGGGAAGATCTTCGACGAGACCTACTACGCCAAGGACGCGTACGGGCTGATCGACCGCGGCTTCGAGTGGAACTACAAGGACAACGGCCCCTCGTACGTGGTGCATCCACCGCTGGGCAAGTGGATGATCGGCATCGGCGAGTGGGCCTTCGGCTACCAGGACGCGGACAGCGGCGTCTCGGTGCCGGGCCACCTGATCACCACCTCGCCGGAGTTCGGCTGGCGGTTCGGAGCGGCGGTGGCGGGCACGCTGTCGGTGCTGCTGCTGGTCCGTATCGGGCGGCGGATGTTCCGCTCCACGGTGCTCGGCTGCGCGGCCGGCCTGCTGCTCGCGCTCGACGGCTACCACCTGGTGCTGTCCCGCACGGCCATCCTCGACATCTTCCTGCTGCTGTTCGTGCTCGCCGCGTTCGGCGCGCTGGTGCTCGACCGGGACGCCCGGCGGCGGCGCTGGGCGCGGGCGCTGGAGGGCGGGCTCGACCCGACACAGCCGGGCCGGGCCGGCCGTCCGTCGTCGGGCTGGCGGGACTGGCCGTGGTGGCGGCTGGCAGCAGGTGTGCTGCTCGGCTGCGCCTGCTCGGTGAAGTGGAGCGCGCTCTACTTCGTACCGGCGTTCGCGTTGCTGGTGCTGCTCTGGGAGGTGGGCGTCCGCCGCTCGTCCGGGGTACGCCGGCCGTGGCGCGACGCCGTGCTCGACGAACTGCCGTGGCTGCTCGCCGCGGGTGTGCTGATGCTCGTGACCTACGTGGCGACCTGGTCGGGCTGGCTGCTCGGCCAGGACGGCTACTACCGCCTGGCGGAGCGCTACCCGAACAACCCGGAGCTGAGCGACACCCCGATCATCGGCGCGCTGATCAACCTGTGGGAGTACCACAAGGCGGCGTACGGCTTCCACACGCAGCTCGACGACCCGCACAAGTACCAGTCCTGGCCCTGGCAGTGGCTGCTGCTCGGCCGCCCGGTGGCGTTCCACTGGTCCGGGGACGGCAGTTGCGGCGCACCGAGCTGCGCCTCGGAGGTGCTGCTGCTGGGTACGCCGCTGCTGTGGTGGTCGTTCCTGCCGGCGCTGGCCGCGACCGCCTGGCTCGGGCTGGCCCGGCGTGACTGGCGGGCGGGCGCGATCCTGCTCAGCGCCGCCGCCGGCCTGCTGCCCTGGTTCTGGTTCGCCCTCGACGGCCGGACGATGTTCTCCTTCTACGCCGCGCCGGCGGTGCCGTTCCTGGTGCTCGCGGTGGTCTACGTGCTCGGCGCGATCGCCACCCCCGCGCCGGTGACGAACACGGCCGCGCCACCGGACCCGCAACAGGTCCACGACCGCCGGCTGGTGGGCGGGATCATCGCGGGCGCGTACGTGTTGCTCGTGGCGCTCTGTTTCGCGTACTTCTACCCGATCTTCGTGGGCCGGGTGCTGCCGTACGCGGACTGGTCGGCGCGGATGTGGCTGGACGGCCGCTGGATCTGACGCGGGGCGCCGGGCACTGCGCGGCGCCGGGGCGCCAAAAAAGCGCGCCCCGATCGCCTGCCACGGGGGAAGCGGGCGATTGGGGCGCGCAAGAAAGAGCTTAACCACACTCCGGCAACGGCACAACGGGTGCGGGCCGGTCAGATTTCCGACGAGTGCACCACCGGCCGAAAGGTTTACATGGTGCAGCTAACGGTGGGTGGCCGAGCGCGACCGTGACGGCCCCGGCGGACGCCGGAGACGGACCTCCCGCGGGCACCTCCGACCCGGATGATCTTCCAATGTGGATCTCACTACACTTCGCCCGGTGATCAACAAGAGACGATCGACGGCCGTCCTCATCGGACTGCTGGCGGCGGCCGCGCTGATCGGGCCGAGCCCCGCCGGGGCCGACGACGAGACCACCGAGCCCGTCGCCGAACCACCCAAGGTCGAGCTGGTCCTCGACGTCAGCGGATCGATGCGGGCCCGCGACATCGACGGCCGCAGCCGGATCTCCGTCGCCCAGCAGGCGTTCAACGAGGTGGTCGACGCCCTGCCGGACGAGACACAGCTCGGCATCCGGGTGCTCGGCGCCACCTACCGGGGCAAGGACAAGAAGCAGGGCTGCCTGGACACCCAGCAGATCGTGCCCGTCGGCCCGGTGGACCGTACCCAGGCCAAGGCCGCCGTGGCCGGGCTGCGGCCGACCGGTTTCACACCGGTCGGGCTGGCCCTGCGCTCCGCCGCGCAGGACCTGGGAACCGGCAGCACCGCCCGCCGGATCGTGCTGATCACCGACGGTGAGGACACCTGCGCGCCGCCCGACCCGTGCGAGGTGGCCCGCGAGCTGGCCGCCCAGGGCACCCGCCTGGTGGTCGACACGCTCGGCCTGGCGCCGGACGAGAAGGTACGCAAGCAGCTGCTCTGCATCGCCGGCGCGACCGGGGGCACCTACACCGCCGCGCAGAGCGCCGACGAGCTGACCGGCCGGATCAAGCAGCTCGTCGACCGCGCCCGGGACACGTACACCGCCGCTCCGGCTGTGGTCGGCGGCGGCACGGCGTGCGAGGGCGCGCCGCTGCTCGCCCCCGGCGTCTACAGCGACCGGGAGGCGTTCTCCGAGCACCGCTGGTACCGGGTGCCGGTGCGTCCCGGGCAGGAACTGCGCGCCTCGGTGAGCGTCGCGCTGGACCGGCCGGTCAACCCGGACTACGGCGTGCTGCTGCGCGCCACCGCGCCGGACGGGCGGGAACTGGTCCGGGGCGTCGACGCCGGCAGCGGGCGCACCGACGTGGTCTCCGCCGGGCTGCGCTGGTCGGCCGCCGAAGAGGAGGAGGAGGACGGGCCGAGCCCGGAGCCGAGCGCCGGCGCGGAGCAGCCCGTACGGACCGTCTGCCTGGTGGTCAGCAACTCGTTCGCGGCCAAGCCCGGCACCCAGGCCCGGCCCGGCATGCCGGTGGAGCTGACAGTCGACGTGGTGGCCGCCTCCCCCGCGCCGGACGGGCCGGATCTGGGCCGCGGCTGGGTGCTGCTGCTCCTGCTCGCGCTCGCCGGACTGCTCACCGGGCTGGTCGCCGGACTGCTCACCCGCTGGTGGGTGCACACGTGGAGGGTGAACTGAGCATGCGTACGCTGATCCGCTCCGCGGCGGCGATCACCGCCGCCGGACTCGCCCTCACCCCGGCGGCGGCCCTGGCCGCGCCCAGCCCGTCACCGGGCGCGACCACGGTGACCAAGGCCGGCACCTCGTTCCTCACCGCCACCACAGTCACCGCCGGCCAGCCGGTGCAGGTGGGCGCGTCGACCGGCGACCACCTGTACTGGTCGTTCCGCGCCGACGCCGGGCAGGTGCACGAGGTCACCGCCACCGTCACGTTCCCGAAGCCACGCAGCGGCGCGTCCACCTGGACCGTCGACGTCTTCGACGGGCTGCGCCGCCGGCAGGCGTGCACCGCCGGCGCGCAGACCCCGACCGCCGGCGCGTCGGCGACGAGCGTCGCGCTGGGCTGCACGCTGCGCCGGGTACGGCCGTGGGCCGAACCCTGGTCGGGCGACCCGCTGCCCGGCACCTACTACATCCGGCTCTCCGTCACCGATCTGCCGGAACCCGACCTCGGCCTGCCGATCGACGTGGAGATGCTCGTCGGCGCGACCGACGAGGGCGGCGCGTCCGGCGACGACGGCGAACTGGCCGCGCCGCTGGTGCCGAACACCAGGGCCGGCACCGTGCTCAGCGCCGAGCCGACGCCCGAGCCGGTGGCCGACGAGGAGACCGACCTGACCGGGTGGCTCCCCGAGGCCGGATCGCGCTGGGTGTGGACCACTGTGGGCGGCGTGCTCGCCGCCGTGGCCGGCGTGGTCGGCTTCGGGCTCACCCGGCGGCCGCGCCGCCCCTGAGGACCGCAGCCGGTGGCCGCCGCGAACCCGACGCGGCGGCCACCGGACGCGCTCACGCCTCGGCGATACGCGGGCCGCGCGGCACCCAGCCGATGAACCGGTCCTGGAGCGCGGTGACCGGCACGGAGCGCAGATCCTGCGTCGCCGCGGCGAGGCAGGACCCGAGATAGACGCTCAACGACGCCCGGTCCACCTGGTACTCGCGCAGCAGGTGATGACGTTTCGTGGCGCAGGGCCAGTCGTCACCGCACGAGCCGCAGGTCCAGTCGGGGGTCACCGGCACGTGCTCGCCGCCGGTACTTCCCGAAACCTCCGCGCCAGGCGTCATCGGCCGCTCCTTCCGAGTCAGGAATGGTGGTGATGGACCGGTTGCCTCCCCGCAACATTCCTTCAGCGCAGCGGCACGCCCAAGCGTTACGGTACGTTCACCGCGTGTCCCCGTCATCCACCTCTCGTGCGTGATCTGCTCCCGGCCGAGGTCGCCGTGGCGGTGGCCGACGCGGCCGACTGGGCCGGTGAGCTGCTCCCGGCCGAGCTGGCCGCCCTGGGTGAGCGCGCGGTACCCGGCCGGCGCCGAGACTTCACCGCCGGGCGGGTCTGCGCCCGGCGGGCACTCGGCGCGCTCGGCCTGCCCGCCACGCCGGTACCGGCCGGCGCCGACCGGGCCCCGATCTGGCCGCCCGGCGTGGTCGGCGCCATCACCCACACCCGCGACTACTGCGCCGCGGCCGCCGCCCGCGCCGCCGACGTGCGCGCCGTCGGTATCGACGCCGAGCGCTACCGGCCGCTCTCCCCGGGGGTACGCCGGAAGGTGTGCCGCCCCGACGAGGAGGCGGACCTGGCCCGGCTGCCGCCCGGCACGCCCTGGCCGACCGTGTTGTTCAGCGCGAAGGAGACCGTCTACAAGGTCTGGCACCCGCTCGTCGGCACGTGGCTGGGCTTCGCCGACGCGCGCGTCGTGCTCGACCCGGAGGCGGGCACCTTCCACGCCGCCATCGCCCCGGCCCGGCTCGCCGCCGCACCGGTGCCCGATCCACCGTCAGCGGTGACCGGACGGTTCGCCGTGGACGACGACCTGGTCCGCACCGCGGCCGTCCTGCTTCGTCGATGAGGCACTGCCGGGCGGGTTGTGCCCGGCTTGTACCGTCGTTCCGACTGAAAATCCCGAAGGCGCCCAAGGAGTACGGTGAGCCACCCTCAGCCTCCGTCCGGGTCACCGGACCCGAACCAGCAGCCGCAGGAACCGCCGACGCAGGCGTTCCCCACCGCCCCGATGCCGCCGGTGCCGGGCAACCCGTACGCGCCACCGCCCGCTCCGACGTCGGGCTCGCCCTACCCGCCGCCCTCGGACGCGCCGCAGCCGCCCGTCTCGGGCGCGCCGTACCCGCCGCCGGGCAGCGAGTACCAGCCGCCGGGTGCCGCGTACCAGCCGCCGGGCGGTGCGTACCCGCCGCCGGGGTCCGAGTACCAGCCGCCGGGTGCGGCGTACCAGCCCCCGGGCGGCGAGTACCAGCAGCCGGGTGGCTACCCGCCCCCGGGTGGTTACCCGCCGCCGGGTGGTGGCGCGTACCCGCCGCCGCCCGGAGCGCCCTTCGGACCGCCGGCGAAGAAGTCGAACAAGAACGTCTGGATCACTGTCGGCATCATCGCGGTGATCCTGCTGCTGCTGTGCTGCGGTGGCGGCATCTTCGCCATCTACAGCGGCGCGAAGAAGACCCAGGAGGCGATCGACTCGCTGCCCACCCCGGGCGTCACCTACGGCCAGCCCACAGGTGACACCCCGACGGGCGCTCCCACCGGCACGCCGCAGCCGGGCAACACCGACGACAAGACGTTCAACATGCCGGCCGGCGACAAGCTGGTCGTCAACGACGACCGGGGCACCATCGAGATCACCGTCGGCAACTTCCGGACCAGGAACGCCGCCTGCAGCGAGGTCATGCCCGGCCCGAAGAACGGCATGTTCCTGATCGCCGACGTGACCGCCGAGATCACCAAGGGCACCGGCTCGATCAACCCGTTCTACTTCACCTGGGTCGCTGCGGACGGCACCGAGGAGAGCGGCATCGGCGGCGCCTTCTCGGGTTGCGGCAAGCTGATGACCTCGGGCAACAACCTGCCAGAGGGTTCCAAGCGCAGCGGCCAGCTCATCTTCGACGTGAAGGACCAGAACGGCGTCGTGGAATACAAGCACCGCTTCCGTTCCGCCGGGTCCTGGAAGCCCTGACCCGAACGAAACCCCGCACGGGGGGCCGGTCCACTACGGACCGGCCCCCGTGTCCGTTCGGACGGCGCCAGAAGCCGAACGGACATTTCCATGTGCACGAGCCGGCCCTCGGTCGCCAGGCTCGGAGCATGGCTAACGAGACGACGATCCCGCTGCTGCCGTGCCGCTCCCTGGACGATGTGGCGCCCTTCTACCGGGCCCTCGGCTTCGAGATCACGTACCGGCAGGAGCGCCCGAACCCGTACCTGACGCTGCGGCGGGAGGATCTCCATCTGCACTTCTTCGGGATGCCGCAGTTCGATCCCGCCGACTCGTACGGCTCCTGCCTGGTGGTGGTGGACGACCTGGTCGACATCCACCGGGCCTTCACCGACGGCCTGCGTGCCACGTACGGCAAGGTGCTCGTCTCCGGCGTGCCCCGGATGACCCGGCCCCGGCCCCGCCGCAACCAGGAGGGCCACTTCGGGTTCAGCATCGTCGACCCCGGCGGCAACTGGATCCGGTTCGTCGGCCGGAGCGATACCGCGGAGACCGACAACAGGGGCGGGCTGGCCCGTACGCTGCAGAACGCGGTGGTGCAGGCGGACTCTCGCGGCAATCCCCAGCAGGCCGCGCGGATCCTCGACGGCGCGCTTGCCCGCCCGGATGCCGCCGACGACCCGGCCGTCCAGGTGGAGGCGCTGGTCTACCGGGCGGAGCTGGCGCTGCAACTCGACGAGCCGGAGTCCGCGCGGGAGCTGGTGCGGCAGGCCCGCTCGATCCCGCTGGACGACGGATCGCGCGACGCGCTGACCGACACGCTGCGGCACGCCGAGGACCTGATCACCGCACTGCCGCCCGCATGACCGCACGGCGGGCGGGCGCCCGGCCGGTGGCGGCGGTTTGCCGGCCGGGTCAGCGGGGACGCGCCTCGGCAGGCGGCGAGGGCCGCCACGCGACGATCCGGGGAGGCGGCAATGAGCGTCGAGCGCGCGAAGAACGACCTGGAGGACCTGGCCGGTCCGGCCCGGGCGCGGCTCGGTGACCTGAACCAGGACGAACACGCCGAAGCGGACCGGGTACGCGAACGGGATGAGATCCGGGGCAAGCGCCCCGGCGAGCACATCCAGGCGGACGCCCGCGACGCCGACGACGACTTCTCCGCCTGACCCCGTCCTGCCGGAGATCCGAGGTCGGGCCGCGCCGCACGCGCGGCGGGCGTGCGCTGTCGGGGTTGGCTCCTATCCTGGGACGATGGTTCTCACCGACGTCACCGGGTCCTGGGCAGGCACCAACGGCTTCCGGCTGATGCCCGCCGACCCGCTCGCCGAGTCGCCGGCCGCGCTCACAGTCGCCACCGCGGCCGGCGGGCACCTGACCACCGTGTCGTACTCGTGGGAACATCCCGACGACGGCCCGCAGGACGGCCTGCTGGTGGTCGGCGCCGGCGACCGGCCGGGCTCGCTCGTCGCCTGGTGGGGCGACTCGTGGCACCAGCAGCCGACCCCGATGACGCTCACCGGCGCGGCGGGCGGGGCGGCGGTCGAGCTGACCGCCGAGTACGGCGGCGGCTGGGGGTGGCGGATCGTCCTCGACACCGCCGACCCGGTCACGCTGCGGCTGCGGATGGAGAACGTCGTCCCCTCGGACCAGGCCGGGCCCGGCACGCCGGCCGGGCCCTACCCGGCGATGGTCACCGACGTGCGCCGGGCCTGACCGTCGCGGGCATCCGCGACGCGGCGACGCCGCGGTCAGGCGTCGAGGATCTCCCGCAGCCGGCGCGCGAACGCCTCCGGCTGCCCGGCGTGGCCCATCCCCTCGCCGAGGAACCCGCCGTGGTGGCTCGGGAAGACCGCGGCCTGTCCGCCGAGCAGCTCGGCGGTGGCCACCGACGTCCGCGCGGTGAGGGTGTCCGCCGACTCCTCGCCCACCGCCACCACGACCCGGGTGGGCGCGGCGCGCAGCGCGTCGGCGTCCGGCCGGTAGACGGTGACCGCCGCGGACCGGTCGGAGAGCAGCGGGTCGTCGCGGCTGCCGTCGTCCTCGGCCGGCATTCCGAACGCGGCGGGATCGGGTGCGGGCTGGGCGAAGTAGTCGGCTGTGAACTCGCCGCGCCACGACGTCATGACGATGAACGCCGCCATGCCGGCACCCCAGCCGTTCTTCCGGTACGCCTCCTGGCAGGCGGCCATGGCCCGTCCGGCCGCCTCGGCGTCGGGGAGCAGCGTGACCAGCGGCGGCTCGTGCGCCACGAGCGTGGTCACCACGTCCGGGTAGGCGGCCACCAGGGCGAGCGCGGTCACCGCGCCGCCGCTGCTGGCGAACATGTCGACCGGGCCCACGCCGAGGGCATCGACGATGTCGCGGACGTCCCGGGCCTGCACCTCGGGCAGCGAGTCGTTCCGGCCGTCCTTGCGGAAGCTCCGGCCGAGCCCGCGCGGGTCGTACGTGATGACTGTGCGGTCCGGGAAGTACGACGCGAGCGTGGTGAAGCCGTCGGCGCACATCGGCTGGCCGATCATGAACAAGGGGCGGTGCCCGGCCTCGGCCGCCTCGGGGGCGTGGACGTCGTAGACCAGGTCGACCTCGGGCGTCTGGAGAGTGAGCGTCTTCATGCCTCTGTCGACCGGCGCCGACCTCGGAAATCATCGGTCCGGCGGAAACTCGTGCCGGGCACGGCTCGCGGCGGTGTCGACGCCCACCGCCGCGAGCCGTGCCGTCGCGGTCAGCTCACCGTGCCGGTGACGGTGCTGCCGGACTTGGTCACGTAGTAGGTCAGCTTCGTGCCGCTCCAGAAGTGGAACGTCAGCGTGACCCGCTGGCCGTCGTTGACCTCGGCGAAGAACTCCGGCTTCAACGCGATCGTGTTGCCGGTGTAGTTCGGCGCGAACGTGACGTCGAACTCCTTGTACGACGTCCAGTTGTGCGGCCCGGCGTTGCTGCCGTCGGCGTACTTCGCCTCCATCGTGGCCAGCTGGTCACCGCGGAACTGCGCCGGGAGCGTGAACGCCGCCGTGGTGCCCGTGGCGTTCGACAGCACCGGCGGGTCGTACGTGATGATGCTGATCCGCCACGGCACGCCCGCGGAGAAGCGGGCCTGGAGGTTGGCGTTCACCCCGTACGCGCGGGAGCCGACCAGCCGGGTCAGCGCCGACGCGGTGAGCGTCAGGGTGCTGCCGGAGACCGTGTAGTCGGTGCCGTTCACCAGGTCGGTGGTGCCCTGGCGCAGCCCCTGGAACGTGGTGCCGTTCAGGTTGAGCGTCAGGCTCTTGGCGGTGATCGTGCCGGTACGCGGCACGTACACCTGGTCGCTGGACGCGGTGCCGGAGCGGGTCGTCCAGCTCGACTTGATCTGCGCGAACAGCTCGGGGTCCTTCCACACGAACGACGTGCGGTCGAAGTGCTGGCCGTTGTCCCAGAGCTGGGTGGTCAGCTTGCGGCTACGCGCGTAGTGGCCGAGGAACTCGAAGAACTTGAGCTTCTCGCCCTGCTCGATGGTGCCGGTGTGGCGGTCGAAGCCGAGCAGCCCGTACTCGCCGATGATCACCGGGATGTTGCGGGTGACGAAGGCGTTGTAGACCCGGTCGAACTGGTCGGTCAGGTCCTGCTGGACCGTCGCGTCGAACCGGGTGCCGCCGGCGACGTTCACGCTGAACGGCCAGTACCCGTAGAAGTGCACGGTGGCGATCAGGTTCGGGTCGTTGAGCGTGTTGAACGTGCTGACCAGCTCGTTCACCCGGGCCTGCTCGGCGGAGGTGTGCAGGGTCGGCAGGACCAGCAGCCGGGTGGCGTTGCCCCCGCCGGACTGACGGACGATGCGGTGGAACGAGGTGTTCAGCTCGTTGAGGAGCGTGGCGTTCTGCGCGTCGCCGGAGCTTCCGGTGAACTGCGGCTCGTTGACGCTCTCGAAGGTCAGCTTCGGCGAGGAGTCCTTGAACGCGGCGGCGATCTGGGTCCAGAGCGCGTTGTAGCGGTTCAGCACGCCTGCGCGGTCGGTGGGCATCGTGTTGATCCACTGCCACGAGTCGTGGTGGATGTTGAGCACCACGTAGAAGCCGTCGGCGAGCGCCCAGCCGACCACCTCGCGTACCCGGTTCAGCCAGGCCGCGTCGATCGTGTAGTTCGGCGCGGCGCCGTGGTGGTTGCTCCAGGTCACAGGGATGCGGATGCTGTTGAAGCCCTGCGCCCGGACGTTGTCGAGCAGCGCCTCGGTGACCCGCGGGTTGCCCCACGCGGTCTCGTCCGCGCCGACCGCGTCGAAGGAGTTGCCGAGGTTCCAGCCGGGCTGCATGGCGGCGACGGCGGCCATGGCGTTGCCTGCGGGCGGCGGGGTCGTGGGCGGTGGCGTGGTGGGCGGCGGGGTGGTCGGGGGCGGAGTGGTCGGCGGCGGCGGGGTGGTCCCGCCGACGCCGCCCGTGCAGGCCACACCGTTGAGCGAGAACGCGGTGGGCGCGGTGTTCGCGCCGGACCAGGAGCCGTTGAAGCCGAACGAGACGCTGCCGTTGGTGGCGATGGAGCCGTTGTAGCCGACGTTCGTGGCGGTGACGTCGGCGCCGGAGGAGGTGACTGTGGCGCTCCAGGCCTGGGTGACCCGCTGGCCGGACGGGAACGTCCAGCGCAGGTTCCAGCCGTTGATCGGGTCACCGAGGTTGGTCACGTCGACGTTCGCGGTGAAGCCGCCGGGCCACTGGCTGGCGGTCGTGTAGGTGACGCGGCAGCCGGCCGCCGCCTGGGCGTTCGTCGCCATCACGGCGGTGCCTGTCACGAGTGCCGCGGCGGTCGCGGCGACCAGGCCGACCCGCAATCGGGCGGTACGGGGAGAGCGGAACATGGTGGTTCCTTCGTGGTGGGGTGGGGCGCGTGGACGGGGAAGGCGGGGCGCGCACCCGCCCAGCGCGAGAGTAAGTTTGGATTCCAAACATTGTCAATCGGTAGCCGTGGATGCGGGAGGCCGACGGGGCATCAGGCGGCCGACGGCGTCTCGACGGTGAGATGCGCCGACAGCGCGCCCAGGAAGTCCGGCGCGTCGAAGATCCGGCCGGCCGACGCGACACCGGTCGCCCGGGTCCGCCCGGTCAGGATCCGGTGGACCGCCTCGACCGCCAGCGGCGCGCTGATCGCGTAGATGTCCTGCCCGTGGGCCACCACCCGCCGGCGGACGTCGCCCGAACGCACCACCACGTCGACGGTGAACGTCTGCGCGGACCGGCCACGCTCGTCCACAGCGGCCGGCGCCTCCCCGGCGGCCAGATCCCCTGCCGCGTTCGCGGTCATGTACGTGCACACCTCCGGGATGTCCAGGTGGCTCGGCACCGTCACCACGTCGGCCATGGTGAACTCGCCGAGCACCGGCCGGACACCGAGCGGCGCCGGGAACTCCCAGTCCCGCCGGGGCAGGTCGCCGTCGGCGTACACCAGGCGCCCGTCGGTGAAGCGGACCCGCCGGCCGTCGCGGCGCTCGCGCGAGACGACGCCGGAGGCGACCGTCCCGGCCGTCGGGTGCCAGCTGCTCAGCCCGTACGCGACGTGCGCCTCGTCGGCCGTCGTCCAGTCCCCCATCGCGGTGGTGACCAGCAGGTCGCCGAGCCCGCCGAAGAACGCCATGGCGGGCACCACCGCGACTCCGGCGGCCTCGGCACGCTCGGCGTAGTGCGCGAACGTGTCCCGGTTCGCCTCGATCTCGGCCGCCACGTCGACGTAGGGGATCCCGGCCCGCAACGCGGCCTCGATCAGCGGGCCGGCGGTCGAGGCGAACGGCCCGGCGCAGTTGACCACCGCCGCCGCCCCGGCCAGCGCCCGGTCCAGCGAGGCCGGGTCGTCGACCGACGCCACCCGCTGCTCCACCCCCGGGAACGCGGCTGACAGCCTCCCGCCGTCGCGTCCCACCGGCAGCGGCTCGTATCCCCGCTCCCGCAGCTCCGCCACCACGAACCGTCCGGTGTGCCCGTACGCCCCGAACACCGCTACCTGCATGACATTCCCCCTCGAAGATCGACTGGAATGATCCTCGCCGGAATTCGAGAGCCGGGACAGTGGCGCAAACGCCAATGCCCGTACAGTTTCGGACATGACCCTGATAGCGCTCGCCGCCACCGACGGGATGCTGCACTTCGAGCTGGCGGCGGCCTGCGAGATCTTCGTGCGCGACCCGACCGGCCTGGCCGACCCCTGGTACGACCTGGTGGTCTGCGGTCCCGGCCCGGTCGGCGTCGGCCGGTTCGCGGTCACGCCCGACCACGGGCTGGACCACCTGGCCCGCGCCCACACGGTGATCGTCCCGGCGATCGAGGACACCGACGCCGAGCCGCCGTCCGACCTGGTCGACGCGGTCCGCGCCGCGCACGAGGCGGGCGCCCGGATGGTCTCGTTCTGCACCGGCGCGTTCGTCCTCGCCGCCGCCGGCATCCTCGACGGGCTGCGCGCCACCACCCACTGGGCGCACACCGACGCGCTCGCCGCCCGCTACCCGCGCGTCCAGGTCGACCCGGACGTGCTCTACGTGGACAACGGTGACGTGCTCGCCTCCGCCGGCAAGGCCGCCGCGATCGACCTGTGCCTGCACCTGATCCGCCGCGACCACGGCTCCACAGTCGCCAACGCCGTCGCCCGCCGCCTGGTGGTGCCGCCGCACCGCGCGGGCGGCCAGGCCCAGTACGTCACCACACCGGTCCCGGCCCGCGAGGACCACCCGCTCGCCGCGCTGCTCCCCTGGGCGATGGCGCGGCTGGACCGCCCGCTGACGGTCGCCGACCTCGCCCGCCAGGCCACCATGAGCACCCGCAACCTGGTCCGGCACTTCACCGCCGCGACCGGCGCCACGCCGTCGCAGTGGCTGGCCACGCAGCGCATCCGGCGGGCGCAGGAGCTGCTGGAGAACACCGACGACGGCATCGACGCCGTCGCCGAGGCATCCGGCATGGGTACGGCGACGACGCTGCGCCGCCACTTCCAGCGCACCGTCGGCGTACCCCCGGACACCTACCGCCGGACGTTCCGCCGCGGCTGACCGGGTTGCCCGGCGGTTGTAGCGTCGGCCACCCGACCACCGGGAGCAAACCATGGCTGAGCAGGTACGGGTGCCCGACGACGGCGCCGGCGGCAGCGAGTTCTTCGAGGCCCGCGCGTTCCGGCACGGCGGCTATGGTCGATTCGACCACCAGCCGATCGTCGCTGCGCTCGTGGCACGCATCCGCGCCCTCTCCGGCGGCTTCGTGCCGCCGAAGGGGACGGTCGCCTGACACTCGGCACGGGGGAAGATGTGTTCGACGTGATCGTGGTCGGCGGTGGGCCGACCGGCATGATGCTGGCGAGCGAGTTGCGCCTTCAGGGCGTCGGCGTGCTCGTCCTGGAACGCGACGCCGAGCCGCCGCCGTACGTGCGCTCGCTCGGCCTGCACGTCCGCAGCATCGAGGTGATGGACCAGCGCGGGCTGCTGGACCGGTTCCTCGAACACGGCGGCACGCATCCGATCCGGGGGTTCTTCGCCGGCATCGACAAACCCGCGCCCGCCGACCTGGACACCGCACACCCGTACGTCCTCGGCATCCCGCAGACGCTCACCGACCGGCTGCTCGCCGACCACGCCGCCGAGGTCGGCGCCGAGATCCGGCGCGGCAGTGCGGTGACCGGGCTGGAGCAGGACGACGACGGCGTGACAGTCCACCTCGACGACGAGAGCGCGTCACCGCTGCGGGCGCGGTTCGCCGTCGGCTGCGACGGCGGGCGCAGCACCGTCCGCAAGCTGCTCGGCGTCGGCTTTCCCGGCGAGCCGTCGACGATCGACACGCTGCTCGGCGAGATGGAGTTGACCGCGCCCGCGGACGAGATCACCGCGATCATGACCGAGGTACGCCGCACCGAGAAGCGGTTCGGACTCGGGCCGTCCGGCAGGCCCGGCGTGTTCCGGGTGGTCGTACCGGCGGCCGACGTGGCCTCGGCGCCGCCGACGCTCGACGACGTCAAGCGGCAACTTCACGCGTACGCGGGCACCGACTTCGGCGTGCACTCCCCCCGCTGGCTGTCGAGGTTCGGCGACGCGACCCGCCTGGCCGAGCACTACCGGGTCGGGCGGGTCTTCCTGGCCGGCGACGCCGCGCACGTCCACCCGCCGCTCGGCGGGCAGGGACTCAACCTGGGCATCCAGGACGCGTTCAACCTGGGCTGGAAGCTGGCGGCGACGGTGAACGGCTGGGCGCCGGACGACCTGCTGGACACCTACGAGACCGAGCGGCGCCCGGTCGCCGCCGACGTGCTGACGAACACCCGCGCGCAGATGCTGCTGACCACCAACGAGCCCGGGCCGCAGGCCGTGCGTCAGATGCTGGCGCAGCTCATGGACTTCGACGAGGTCAACCGCTTCCTGATCGAGAAGGTCACAGCGATCAGCGTGCGGTACGACGTCGGCGAGGGGCATGCGCTGCTCGGGCGGCGGCTGCGCGACGTACCGCTGCGGGAGGGACGCCTGTACGAGCTGATGCGTACCGGCGGCGGGTTGTTGCTCGACGGGACCGGAAAGCTGTCGGTGGACGCCTGGGCCGACCGGGTCGGGCATGTCGCCGGCACCGGCGACGAGCTGGACGTGCCGGCGGTGTTGTTGCGGCCGGACGGGCACGTGGCCTGGGTGGGTGACGATCAGCAGACGCTGGAGGATGCGCTGACCAGATGGTTCGGTGGCGCGACGAGGTGAGCCGCCGCCGACCGCCCGAGGGCGTTCAGGGTCCGGTCGTCTGGTAGCTGCGGAGCGCGGCTTCGGCGAGCCGGGGGAGGTGATCGTCGCCGCCGGGCTCGTTGCCCTGCTCATGAACGACCACCAGGGTGGCGCCGATCCGGACGAGGATGCTGTCCCATTCCAGCGTGATCGATCCGGAAGTCGTGCTGGAGTCGACGCGCATGCTCTCGTCGCCCAGTCGCGGCCCCGGTACCACCGCGAAACGGTAGCTGCCTCCGTCCTGGCCCGGTGACGCGACGGCAGGGCACCGTCCGATGAACGTCCGCAGGTCCGCCATCGCCCCTCGGGCGCCGTCGTCGGCGTACGTCCTGAGCACTTCGCTCGCCACCCACGGGTAGTCGGAGCCCTCGCCAGAGCTGACGGTCGCGGCGGTCATCGCCGACGGAGCACCGGTCAGCCGGTTGGCCGACAACAGCGGAATCATGTCCGTACAGGGCACCTCGGGGCCGGGGCGCTGCCGGCCCGCATCCGGAGCCATGACCGTTGCGATATCCACACTGAAGCCTGGTGGCAGCCCGTCCGTGGTCACCAGCCGCGCCGACAGTGCCGCGGAGTAGCCGGTGCCGCCGGTCGCCGGAATCGCGGACGGCTTCCGGGTGGTGGGCGTGCCGGTCGCCTGGGCCGTGGAGGGGACAGCTTCGCCCGCCGAACGATCCGCTGGATCAGCAGTCGAGGGTCCGCACGCGGCCACCACGCAGACCGCGCCCGCCGCGCCCAGCCTCCGCAGCACCGTCCTGAGCACCGGGCAGACTCCATCTGTCGTACGGACGCGTCAGGCTACCAACGGACGTGACTCCGATCGGCCGCCCGGCTGCGGGCCGGGTGCCGGACGGACCCGGGCACATCTGAGCGCTGCGAGAGATCGTCAACTCCCCTACGCTGCGCCGCGTGACGATTCTGATGATCTACAACGGTGACACGGCACCAGATGCGCCCGGCACGCGTACCGGCGGTGTTCCGCTCGTGCCTGCGGGCTTCGACTGGCCGGTGTGCGACGAGTGCGACGGACCGATGCAGTTCCTGGCCCAGGTCCGGCTCGACGACGTCGACGCGGACGACGCCGCGCTCTTGTCGATCTTCATGTGCCAGAACGATCCGGGCCTGTGCGACGAGTGGGATGCGACAGCCGGCGGCAACCGCGCGTTCGTCTTCCCTTCCGGGGCGCTGGCTCCGTCTGCCGTGCCCTCGGGCGACACCGTCCTGGCGGCCGAGACGTCCGCCGTCACGTACGTGCCGATGCACGACTCCGACGGCTACGACGAGGCGCGCGAACGCTGGCGCGGTGAGTCCGGCCGACCGCTGCGAGACGTCCTCGGGCAACTCGGCGGACTGCCGGCGTGGCTCCAGTTCGACCAGACGCCCACCTGTCCCGCCTGCGCCCTGCCCATGTCGTTCGTCGTCCAGCTCGAGGAAGGCCACGATCACCGCACCGGCTTCAACTTCGGTGGCGGTGGCTGCGGGTACGGATTCCGCTGCCGGCCATGCTCGACGGCGGCGTTCCTGTGGCAACAGTGACCTGCTTTTCAGGCTTGACGAACGCCAATGGTAAGCCGTAGCTTACCGTTCGTGGGAACTTACCGAACCGAGGACGGGTGGGACGCCCTGGGCGACCCGACTCGGCGGGCGATCATCGCGTGTCTCGCGGAGCAGCCGCGGGCGGTCGGCGAGCTGGCCGCGGTGCTGCCGGTCAGCCGGCCGGCGGTGTCGCAGCATCTGCGGGTGCTGAAGGACGCCGGCCTCGTGACGGACCGCACGGCGGGCACAAAGCGTGTCTACCGGCTCAATCCCGCCGGCGTGGCCGCCTTACGAGATCAGCTCGACACCTACTGGAGCCGCGCGTTGGACGGCTTCAAGGACGTCGCCGAGCGCCCTGACGAGGAGGAATCATGAGTGGCACGGATGCGGTGGTACAGCGGCAGATCGTGGTCGACGCGCCGGTGGAGCGCGCCTTCGCGGTATTCACGGAGCGGTTCGGCGACTTCAAGCCGAAGGAGCACAACCTGCTGTCGTCGCCGATCGCGGAGACGGTGTTCGAGCCGAAGGTCGGTGGGCACATCTTCGACCGCGCCGAGGACGGCAGTGAGTGCGCCTGGGCGCGAATCCTCGTCTTCGAGCCGCCGGACCGGCTCGTCTTCAGCTGGGACATCAGCCCGGCATGGCAGCTCGAACAGGATCTGGACAACGCCAGCGAGGTCGAGGTCCGGTTCGTCGCCGAGACACCGCAGCGCACCCGGGTCGAGTTGGAGCACCGCAACCTGGACCGGCACGGTCCGGGTTGGGAGTCGGTTCGTGACGGCGTCGGCCACGACGAGGGCTGGCCGCTGTACCTGGACCGCTACGCCGGACTGTTCACCGAGGCCGGATAGCACGTGCCCTGGCAACCGCCGGCACGATCATTCACGAGCCTCGAAAGGCTCGGAGAGAGGCACTGGCAGACTGCCGTCGTGCCGTCCGAACCGCCGTCGTGGACAATCAAGCACTTCTCGCAGGCCAACCCGGCGGGACCGGGTCAGGACAGCGTCCCGGCCTTGCTACGCCGCATCGCCGACAGCATCGAGCAACGGCCTGGTATCGAGGTCCAGGACGTCGTCATTCAAAGCGAGATCACTGCCGACGGTGACTGGTGGTCGGCCACCGTCTACTTCCACGAGCCGTCGCCGTAACGCATCCGGCCGGCCGCTCGACCGCGTCGCCGCCGACGGGCGGCAGCCTTCCCGTAGTCCGGCCACGAGTGGGCCAACCCTCGTCGGGGTGTAGGCAGGCGGGATGGCGGGTACGTCGCGCCCTACCCCTTACCCCTGCTCAGGAGGACGCTATGACCGTCGTACTCGCCGTTGTCTGCAAAGACGGGGTGGTGATCGGCGCCGACTCCCAGATCACCGAGAGCGACCGCGGTCTGAGCTTCCCCGCCCAGAAGCTGCACCCGCTGGGCGACTGCGCCGCCTGGGGCGGCAGCGGTGCGCGGGGGGTACTCAACGACCTGCGCCCCCTCCTCCAGGACTCGGCCACCGCCATCCTCGAAGCACCCGACATCGGCGACGAGTTGCAGGAGCGCGTCCTGCCCGTCTTCAAGAAGCACTACGAGAACTACATCCCGGACGTACCGGGCGAGGGCGCCGGCGGCGGGGTGTCGGCGTACCTGCTCGCGGCCGGCTTCAGCCAGGGCGGCCCGTGGATCGTGGAGATCAACCCCAACGGACTCATCGGCCGCTACGAGGACGTGGGCTTCCACGCCATCGGCTCCGGCGCGCCCATGGCCCAGCAGGCCGGCGCGCTGCTGTCCCACTTCCGGATGACCACGCGCACCGTCGAGTACGGCGTGGTGGGCGTGGTACGGGTGCTGGAGGCTCTGGAGCGGACCTCGCCGTCGGTCGGCGGGCCCTTCAGCGTCGCGTGCATCCGCGAGGAGGGCGCCCACCACCTCGACGAGAAGGAGATCACCAAGGCGCTGAAGGACGCCGAGCGCTGGCGCGATCTCGAACAGAAGGCGCTCGACGGCCTGTTCGACTGACGCCGGGGCGTGCGAGCAAACCGTCATCCGCGCGGAGGAGCCCGGACAACAGTCCGGGCTCCTCCGGTCAATGCGGTGTCGTCAGGCAGGGATCGCGGTGAGGTACCAGAGCTGCCCGGTCACGTTCTGGCACTTGTCGGTGAACGCCGCACCCTTCAGGACGGACGTCGGCGCGAATCGGTTACCTTCCAGGCATTCGCCTTCCTTCTCCCGGAACTTCGTCTGCAGCCGGAAGAGGTTGTCTCCGGCCTTGACCAGCTTCCACTGCTGTCCGGTGACCTCGCGGCACGTGTCCAGGAACGCGGCGCCGCCGAGGACCTTCCCGGCGATCTGGTTGCCTTCGAGGCACTTCTCCCCGCCGAGGAACTTCGTCCGCAGCGTGTAGTAGCCGTCGGGGCGCTTGGTGAGACTCCAGGCCTGCCCGTCAACGTCCTTGCAGGTGTTCTGGAACGCGGCGCCGGCGAGGGTTGAGTTGCCGTCGACGCGGTTGCCTTCCAGGCACTCGTTCTCACCGCGGAACACGGTCTTGAGCTTGTAGTATCCCCCCGCCGAGGCTGGGGCCTGGGCCGCCGGCTGCGCCGCGACATCCACCGTCTTCACGGCAGCGGCGTCTGAACCGTCCACCGGCTTCTCGTTGATGGACGTGTCGACCGCCACCGCGGGCGCGGACGCGGCGGCGGATGCAGAGGCGGATGCCACGCTCGTCGGCGTGGCCGACTCGGACGCAGACGGGCTTGACTCACTGTCCTGCTCGCATCCCGCCGCGGCCATGGCCAGAACCGCCAAGACCACCACAGACTTTCGCATGTTTTTCACTGTCGTTCCCATCAAAGACGATTTTCGATACAATCAGCACGCCTGCAATTGCCGCAATTCATCTGGCCAATCACACGGAACGCTGGTGCCGCAACGGTACGGGCGCTCCTGGCAGCCACAACAGGTCGAGCGGGTGGCAAAATCGCGCCTGTTCGGGGCGGCCCGACTGGTTTGTCGGCTCATTGTGGGGCGCTGGCCGACGACGCCCGGATCCCCCGGTCGGCCGGAACTCTAAACGCGATTAACAATAAGGAAGTCAGGAGTGCCGATCGAATCCCGGGGGCCATTGCCGACAAACTGGATATCCCAAGCATCGGCAACAAGTCATAACATTTTCTTGAATGGCGAAGACTTCCGGTTGTCGCCGTCTCGGACGCTAATGCTCGGCAACAAACGCCCTCATAAACACCGCAAAGGGCGAGCGGCGACGCCGCCGAGCAGGTGGCCCAACCGACCTGGAAGACGGCTCGAGACGGCGCCGGGCACCTGACATCCGGCGCGCTGTTCGCCTGCTGGTCGGTGGCGGGACACAGCAGGTTTCGGGTCCTTCACCCTCGCGGTCGCCCTTGACCCGCCCGACTACTGTCGCAGCGGCTGTTCCTGTCGTGTCGGCGTTGACCACTCGGACGTCTATCTCAACAGCTTCATGAGTGTGTCAGGGACTCGTGACGGGTCTTCTCGTAGGCGTCGGGGCTGACGTTACCCAGACGGCCGTGCCGGCGCCGTGGGCCGCAGAAGCCTTCGATGGAAGAGAAGACGACCGTTTCCAGTTCGTGCCGTCACGGCCAGGCGCGGGTGTAGACCAGTTCGGTCGTGAGGGTGGCGAAGACCGTCTCGGCCATGGCGTGTCGCACCGCCGCGGGTGAGCGCCCACCTCACGATGCGCCCAAGCCACTTGCTGCAGAAGATCAGAAAAGGCCGTCCCCCACCACGGGAGACGGCCTTTGAACTGGGTGGAGCTGAGGGGATTTGAACCCCTGACCCCCTCGATGCGAACGAGGTGCGCTACCGGTCTGCGCCACAGCCCCTCCGCCGGCGAACCAGCGTCGGTCCCACCCGGCTTTCACCGGGCGGGCCGACAACAAGGCTAACAGGTCGCGCCCCCACGACGCGAACCGCCCCGCCGCCCCGTAGATCTTGGAAGGAAAAGGCCCTCGGAGGGGCCCAAACCCTCCAAGATCGCCACCAGCAAGGCGCCGGCACGGCGGTCAGGCGCCTCGGCCGGACTGGTAGGGGCGTCCGCGCAGGCCGCCCGCACGCCGGTAGGACACCGAACCGCCGCTCGCCGCCGGTGGCAGGTCCGCGGGACGGTCCAGCCCCATCGCCGTACGCCGGACCGCCTCGCGCTGGGCGGCCAGCCGACGCTGCGCCTCCCGGCGAGCCGCCGCGCGCCGGGCCTGCTCGCGGCGCACCTCGGCCTGGCGGGCGGCCAGCCAGGCCGCCTCGCGGGCGTCCGCGCGCCGCCGCCGGCGCTCGGCCAGGGCACGCTGCCGCAGGTGTACGACGTACGCCACGAGCAGTGTGCCGGTGACCGAGACGCTGATCCAGAACCCGGGTCCGACGAGTACCACGCCGCCCAGCTCGACCAGGTTGAGCAGCAGCAGCGCGGCCAGCACCCGGCGCCGGCGGTAGATCGCCGGGGTGTGCCGTCGCCGGGGCGGGTGCCGTCGGCGGGACTGGGCCGGCACCGCGGAGACGGGCCGGAGTCGCCCGGAGCGTCGGCGCAGTGGCGGTGCGGAGACCGGACGAGCAAGACTGCCCGTGTCGGAGTCTTCACTGAGGGTCACGACGAGGGAGCGCGGCGGGTGCAGCGGTCGCCGCCCGGGCACGGTGCGCCGTCGACGCTGGCGCTGGAGCACCCGCGCCGTCGACTGCGCCCGCTCCGCCACCAGCCGCTCGGTGGCGTCGTACCGGCGGACCAGCGCCGGAGCGAGGGCGAGCAGACCGGCGGCGGCGAGGACGGCGAGGAGCACCGACGTGGGCACCCTCACCCCTCCCGTCACCAAAGTTCTCCGGCGAGCGCCGCCGCCGCAACTTCTTCCGTCTACCGTCGTTTACGGCGCACTTCGTGCGGGCGGGCAGCGCTTGCCACAGCTTGCAGTTACTTGAGGTTACGGGCCGCCGACCCGGTTCACAGTGCGCCGCGCCGGGCGTTCGCCTCAGCGGCGGTTGTCACGTACGCGGTGCCACCGCGCCAGCAAGCCGCCCTCGGCTACTACTTCCTCGCCCGTCATCGCGTATCCGATGTGGTCGCGCCACGCGCCGTCGATGTGCATGTAGCGCACGTGATAGGCCTCCTCGCGGAAGCCGAGCTTCTCCACCACCCGCCGGGACGGCATGTTCTCCGGCCGGATGTTCACCTCGATCCGGTGCAGGCCGCCCGGCCCGAACGCGTGGTCCACGGCGAGCGCGACAGCGGTCGGGATCACGCCGCGACCGGCCACCCTGGAGTCGACCCAGTAGCCCACGTACCCGGAGCAGAACGCCCGCCGCACGATGCTGCCGATGTTGACGTGGCCGACCAGCCGCTCCTGCCCGTCCTCGCGCAGGCAGACCGCGAACGGCATGCCCTCACCGGTACGCGCGGACTTGCGCTGGTCGGCGTGCACCAGGCGGAACGCGGCGGGCGAGTTCGTCTCGTACCAGCCGCCGGGCACATGCGACTCCCACGGCGCCAGCCACTCCCGGTTCGCGCGCCGGATCTCCGACCAGGCGGTGGCGTCCGAACGCCGGTACGGCCGCAGCACCACCGGACCGTCCACCAGCACCGCCGGCCACCCCGGCGCCCGCCGGAACCTCACGGAGTTGGCCTTTCGCTCGCGACTGCGGGGCTCGCAAGCTCACTCCTCGCGCTCACCGAGCTTGCCTTTCGCTCGCGACTGCGGGGCTCGCAAGCTCACTCCTCGCGCTCACCGGCGCCGGTCCAACAGGAGCACATCCACGGTAGACCCCGCAGCGGCGGTGGTGACCCGCTCGCCGAGCACCAGCAGGCCGTTCGCCTCGGCCAGGCCGGAGAGCGTGTACGGGCCACCGGCGAGCGGCTGCACGGTGTACCCGCCACCGCGCCGCTCGGCCACGTGCGCGGGCCGGAACTCGCGCAGCCCCACCGGGGACGAGACCGTCTCCAGCAGGTGCGCGCGGACGCTCGGCCGGAACACCGGCTCGGCCCCGGCCAGCAGCTGGATGGCCGGGCGGGCCAGCACCTCGAAGCCGATCAGCGCCGCGCCGGGCTCACCGGGAAGACACACCACCGGCACCTCCTCGGCGCCGACCGTACCGAACCCGAGAGCCGTTCCGGGATAGAGGGCCACCTCTGTGAAGGCGACCGGCCCGGCGCGCCCGCCGTCGCGGCGGGACAGGATGCGGCGGACCATGTCGCCGGGACCGGTGCCGGTGCCGCCGGTGGTGATGATCAGGTCGGCGCGCAGCGTCTGGTCCTCCAGCAGGCCGCGCAGCGCCTCCGGGTCGTCGTCGCAGATCCCCACCCGGTACGCGAGCGCGCCCGCCTCCGCCGCCGCCGCGGTCAGCGCGTGCGAGTTGGTGTCCACCACCTGGCCGGGCTGGCTGCCCCGGCCCACGTCCACCAGCTCGTCGCCGGTGGCCACGATGACCACGCGCGGGCTGGGCCGCACCACCACGTGCCCGATGCCGGTGGCGGCGAACACCGCGACCAGGGCCGGTGAGACGTACGCCCCGGCGCGGGCGAGCAGCGTGCCGGCGACCAGTTCCTCCCCGGCGCGGCGCAGGCCGTACCCCCGTTTGGGGGCGCGGAAGATCTCGACGGCGGCCATGCCCTGGTCGGTCCACTCCACCGGGACGACCACGTCCGCGCCGATCGGCAGCGGCGCGCCCGCCGCGACCGAGAAGCAGGCGCCGGGGGTGAGCCGCACCGGTCGCCAGCTCGCCGCGCCCAGGTCACCCACCACGTTGAGGCGGATGCTGCGGCCGCCGGGCATACCGGAGGGGGCCGGGACGTAGCCCGGCCCCCGACTCCCACCGGAGATGTCCTCCCAGCGCGCGGCGTACCCGTCCACCGCCGCCTGGTCGAAGGCGGGGTACGAGTGCGGGGCGACCACGTCCTCGGCGAGCACGTTGCCGTACGCCTGGGTCAGGTCGAGGTCGAGTGGAGGCAGCGCGCGTAACCTGCGCAGCACACTGCCCAGGTAGTCGGCGAGCGGCGTCAACTCGTTCGCGGCCGCCTCGGCGTCGGCCGTCGCTGTCATGTATCGGCACCGCCGGACGCGTCGCGGATGCCGTTGAGGACCGCGGCGGTGACCGTCTCGTCACCGTTGTTGACGAACTCGGTCAGCCACTTGCGGAACTCGGCGCCCAGGTCCTCCCGCTCGGCGGCGATCTGCACCACGGTCTGGAGGTAGCCGAGCGGCATGCCGGTGTCGTAGCGGGTGCCCCGGTAGACGATGGCGTGCACCGGCACCCCCTCGGTACGCAGCAGCTCCATCGCGTCGGTCAGCTGGATCTCGCCGCCGCTGCCCGGTCGGGTACGCCGGATCGCGTCGAAGATCTTCCCGGGGAGCACGTACCGGCCGAGGACGGCGAGGTTGCTGGGGGCGTCCTCCGGGCTGGGCTTCTCCACCATGCCGGTGACCTTGACGACCTCGGCGATGTCGGAGTATTCCGACTCGGCCGGCTCGACCGACGCGATGCCGTAGCGGCTGGTCTCGGCCGGGTCGACCTCGAAGAACGCGAGCACCACGCCGCCGGTGCGGGCCTGGAGTTCCAGCATGGCCGGCAGCAGCGGCTCGGAGGGCTTGACGAACTCGTCGCCGAGCAGCACCGCGAAGGGCGCGTCGCCGACGTGCGACTCGGCGTACCCGACCGCGTGACCGAGGCCGAGCTGTTCCGGCTGGCGGACCGTGTAGATCGCTGCGAGTTCCTCGGTGCGCTTGACCTCGGCCAGCAGCTCGGGCTTCTTGGCGAGCCGTTCCTCCAGGTCGGGCCGGCGGTCGAAGTGGTCCACCATCGAGGTCTTGCCGCGACCGGTGATCAGCAGGATGTCGTCGATGCCGGCCTGCGCGGCCTCCTCGACGATGTACTGCAGCACCGGCCGGTCGACGACCGGCAGCAGTTCCTTGGGAACCGCCTTGGTGGCCGGCAGGAACCGGGTGGCCAGGCCGGCGGCCGGGATCACGGCCTTGACCGCGCGGGAGCGACCGGGGGCCGCTGAGGGGTTCGCTGAGTGCTCCGACATGTCGCGAGACTATCGGCCACGGCTCTGCCGCGGCGGGTGAGGACCGGAAGACGCGCCGCCCTGGACGGTGCCCGCCGGGTCCGCCGCGCCGGCTCGGGGCAGCCCGTCCGGCGGGCTGACCCCGGCGGCCACCACCGGGATCTCCTGGGTGGGCACCGGATCGGGCGCCGGGGCGAGCCGGTAGCCGTCGCGTCCGGCGGCCTTGGCCGCGTACAACGCGTCGTCGGCGGCGTCGAGCACCTGCTGGCCGCCGGCGGCATGGTCCGGGTAGACGGCGATGCCGATGGAGACGGTCACCGGCACCCGCACCGGCTCGTCGCCGCTCCCCTCGACGGCCACCGGCTGGTCGCGTACCACCGCGCCGAGCCGCTCGGCGACGATCGTGGCGCCCCGGGCGTCGGTTTCCGGCAGCAGCACCACGAACTCCTCGCCGCCCTGCCGGAACGCCAGGTCCACCTCGCGGATCACGCCGCGTACCCGGCGGGCGAACTCGACCAGGACGGCGTCCCCGGCGGCGTGCCCCCAGGTGTCGTTGACGTTCTTGAACCGGTCCAGGTCGAGCGCGAGCACGCTGAGCATGCGGCCGAACCGGTTCGCCCGCTCCACCTCCCGGCGGATCGACTCACGCAGGTAGCGGTAGTTCCACAGGCCGGTGAGCGGGTCGGTGAGGGAGAGCCGTTGCGCCTCCTCGTGCACCCGGACGTTCTCCACCGCGACCGCCGCGTGCCCGGCGAACGTCCGCAGCGTCACCACGTCGTCGTCGTGGAACTCGTGCCCGCCGAGCCGGTCGTAGAGCACGAGCACGCCGAGCGCCGCACAGGCCGAGCCGGGCGGGTCGCCGTCGGCGGGCGGGTGGCCGGGCCGGTCCGGGCCGCGCGGCTCGGCGGTGCCGGGGGTGGCGAACGGCACCGCCACGTACGTCTCGCAGGACGGCTCCCCGGTCGGCGTGTCCGGCGACGCCCACCGTCCGCGCAGCGGTTCGCCGGTGGCGGCCACCGCGCCGAGCACCCCGGAGCCGACCGGCACCCGCAGCGTCGCCGGGTCGGCCGGGTCGCCCGTGGGCCAGCGCCCGGTCAGACCCTCCACGCACCGGCCGACGAGGACGCCGTCGCCGTCGACCAGCAGCACCGCGCCGGCCCGGGCGCCGGTGGCGGCGATCGCGCTGTCCAGGATCACCCGCAGGATGCGTTGCAGGTCGTGCGTGCTGGCGAGCGTGTCGCCGAGCACCGCCAGGTGGTTGCGAAGCTGGTCGCGGCTGCTGGTCAGCGCCGTCACATAGGTGCCGGTCTCCCGGGTCATCCGGTTGAACGCGCTCGCCAGCCGCCCGATCTCGTCGCGGCTGCGCACCGGCACCCGGGCGCTCAGGTCGCCGCGCGCCACCCGGTCCACCGCGCCGGCCAGCTCAC
Organism: Micromonospora sp. CNZ297; assembly: GCF_007827625.1. Lineage (NCBI taxonomy): Bacteria > Bacillati > Actinomycetota > Actinomycetes > Micromonosporales > Micromonosporaceae > Micromonospora > Micromonospora sp. CNZ297. The sequence continues at coordinate 177,820 of NZ_VISU01000010.1, forward strand.
CGAGCGGCCGGGTGGTCACCCGGGCCAGCCGCCAGGCCGCGAGCACTGCGAGCAGTGCGGCGAGCGCGACGGCGGCGATCAGCGCCCCGTACAGGCCGGGCGCACGTTCCCCCGGCACCGACAGCACCAGTGGCAGCGGCTGACCGGGAGACGGACCGACCCGCCGCACGTACCGGCCGTCGCCGGTCCCGGTCACCCGGTTCCCGTCCGCCTGGCCGGCGGCGGCCAGCACCGCTGCGCGTACCCCCTGGTCCTCGGTCGTGTGGGTGATGCCGCCGGGGTCGTCGAGGAGGGTGACCCCGACGCCGGTCACGGCGGCGAGCCGCGCCACGAAGGCCCGGTCGACGGGCTGGGCGGCGGCGACCGCGCCCAGGTCGGTGCCGGCCGGGTCGCGGAGCCCGACCTGGGCGGAGAGCGCCCCGACGGGGGTGGCGGGCGTGCCGGCGCAGTCCTGCCAGCGCCCGGCCGGCCCGCCCGCCGTGGCGTAGGTGGTGCGGCCGGCGTCGTCGGCGATCCGCACGGCGGCGGCCAGGCCCCGGGCGACCACCTGGTCGGCCGTGCGCGACCGGCCGACCGGGTCGCCGACCAGCGCGACCGCGTCGGCCGCCGCGCGTAGTTGCTGGCAGAGTGCGTCGATCGAGGTACGGACACCGGCCGCGGCCAGGCCCAGCCGCTCGGTGGCGCGGCTGTGGTCGACGGCGCTGAGCGTGGCCCCGACGAAGAACGCGCCGAGCAGGACGGGGCCGAGGACCACCGCGAGGAAAGCCGCCGTCAACCGCCCGCGTAGCGTCAATCTTCCCCCCGGAAGTTCCGCTCCCTTGGTGCGATGCTGACACAGAGCGACCATTAGGCAAGCGTTGCGTCAGGAGTGTTGCGTGCCGGAATTTTCGGATGAAGCGCACGATGCGAAGCGGGAGATGCGCATCGCGCTACTCGCCGCGCGCCGGTCGCTGTCCGCGGCCGACCGCGCGGTGGCGGCGGCCGCCGTCCAGGCCGAGCTGGTGACGTTGGTACGCCGGCTGCGACCGGCCAGGATGAGCGCGTACGTGCCGGTCGCCTCCGAGCCCGGCGGACACGACCTGCCGGACGTGCTGCGCGCCGCGCTGCCGCCCGACGCCGAACTGCTGCTGCCGGTGCTGCGCGAGGACCTGGACCTGGACTGGGCCCCGTACACCGGTCCGGAGTCGTTGCGCGCCGCCGGCCGGGGTCTGCGCGAGCCGACCGCACCGCCCCGGGGGCGGGCCGCGGTGGCCGGAGCCGCCCTGGTCGTGGTGCCGGCGGTGGCGGTGGACCGCCGGGGCATTCGGCTGGGCCGGGGCGGCGGCTCGTACGACCGCGCGCTGGCCCGGGTGCCCGCCACAGTGCCGACCGTGGCGCTGCTGCACGACGGCGAGCTGGTCGAGGCGGTGCCCGCCCTGCCGCACGACCGCCCGGTGCACTGTGTGATCACTCCGGCGGACGGGCTGGTGGCGGTCCCGGGTGTGGGCCCGGGCGCTTCCGCTGGACGAACCCGGGGGTCATGACGCACCATTGGCACTCGAAGACCACGAGTGCCAACAGGCCGTGCCGAAGATCCGGAGGAGAACGTGCCCACGTACCAGTACGCCTGCACCGCGTGCGGCCACCAGCTCGAGGCGGTGCAGTCCTTCTCGGACGACCCGCTGACCGAGTGCCCGGCGTGTGAGGGGCGGCTGCGAAAGCTCTTCAACTCGGTAGGCATCGTGTTCAAGGGCTCCGGCTTCTACCGTACGGACTCCCGTCCGTCCAGCTCCGACAACGGCGCCTCGACGAGCAAGCCGGCCAAGTCCGAGTCGTCCTCGTCCTCGTCGTCCTCCTCGTCCGGGTCGCCTTCCTCATCCGGTTCGTCTTCTTCGTCCGGTTCCGGGTCGACGGCGAGCAAGGCACCGGCGGCGTCCAGCTCGTCCTGACCCGCTGCTCGCACGCGACACGTGGCCGTTCCCGCTCGGGGGCGGCCACGTTCCGTTCGCGGCGGATGCTCGCCGGCTCGGCGAGGTTGCTGCTCGGCCGGTGGCGGATGCTCGCCGGCTCGGCGAGGCTGCTGCATCGGCCGGTGGCGGATGCTCGCCACCTCGGCGAGGTTGCTGCATCCGCCAGCCCGGAAGCAGCAACCTCCCCGAGCTGGCGGTTCCGGCCGTACCGGACGTCCGCTGGTGACGGCGGGCCTCCCCGGGGAGCGGTTTTCCACAAGCCGGCGGGTTATCCACAGGGGCGGGCGGTGGGGCGGCGGGAGCCGGGAGGCCGGGCCTAGCCTGCGGGTCGGACGGTTGACCGGCGGCGGGAGGCAGCGGTGGCGGATGGCGAGGCGACGTTGCGTCCGGTCCGCTGGCGCGGGCTGCCCCGGCGCCGGACGCTGCTGCGGGTGACGCTCGTCGCGGTGCTGCTCGGCCTGGCCGCTGCGGTGCTCCGGACGCCGCCGTCCTGCCCACCACCCCGCGTCCTGCCGGCCGCCTCGGCGACGGCGTCGCCGTCCGGCGGCACCCCCGCCCTGCCGGCCGGTGCGGTCGGCGTGCCGATCCGGCTGGCCGAGCCGGCCGCGCTCGCGGTGCTGCGCCCGGGTGCCCGCGTCGACCTGCTCGTCGTGCCGGCCGGCGGTTCGCCCGACCCGACGCTGCTAGCTCCGCGCGCGCTGGTGCTCGACGTGGTCGGCGCCACCGGCGCGGTCGACGGCTCCTCTGCGCTCTACCTGGCGCTGCCGCCGGAGCAGGCCAGGCGGGCGGTCGGGTTGCCGGAGGGCAGTCGATTCGCCGTGGTGGTACGCGGCTGACGCGATCAGCCCCAGTGCGGGGGGCGTTCGGCGAGCAGCCAGTCGTCGTTGCCGCCGGGGCGCTCGCCCCAGCCGCGGTCGGTGTCGTCGCTGGTCTGCTCGGGCAGCACCACGAAGTCGTCGCTGAGGTCGACCACGCGGTCGTCGTCGTCGCGCGGTGTCCGGATGGCGGGGTCGGTCACGAGCAGCAACGATACCGCCGAACGGGGCACCGGCTCGATCCCCGGGACCGGCCGGATCGTCCCGAGCCCGGCCGTACCGTGCCGGGAGCCGTCGGAACGCCACACACCGGGCGCGACGGGCCGGGGTGGCGGTGATCGACGCGTCGGGCGGCCGACCGGCCCGGGGCGTTGGTAGCGTCGGACGGCGTGACGACGCCGAGCGGTGGCAGCCCCGACGACGAGACCTGGCGACGCCCGGACCAACCGGCGCCCGCCGCGGAGAACGCCCCCGGGGCGGTCCCCCGGGACGGCGCGGACAACGCGGACGCCCACCCGGCCGGTCCCGGATCTCGGCCGGGTGACGCCAATAACGCCGACGGCGCCCATGAACCGGACCGCACCGCCGAACCGGCCGGGACCGCCAGCCCGTGGTCACGCGAGGCGGCCACCGACAGCCCGTGGGCCCGGCCGGAGGCGGCGGGCGGCTGGACGGTGGCCGGCGGCGCGTGGCCGGGGTCGCCCGCTGGTGGCCCACCGCCCTCGGGGTACGCGGGACCGCCGCCGAGCACGCCTCCGCCGCCCGGCTGGCGGCCACCGGTACACGTGCAGCCGTCACCGCCCCGACGGCTCCCGCCGCAGGACATGGCCGCGATGGACCAGGCGGAGCAGCGCGCGCAGCGGCTCACCTACGGCATCGGGGCAGCCGTCGCAGTGGTGCTGGTGCTGCTCACCTGCCTGCTCTGCTCGCGGGTGCTGTTCTGAGCCGTACCGGTCAGACGACGCCGTCCCAGACCATCTTGGCGCCGCTGTCCCCGGTCAGGTAGACGTACACGATCGCGAAGACCGCGAGCACCGCCACCACGACGGTGAGCACGATCGGGAGCCAGCGGGGCAGGTTCCGGCCCGCGACGAGGCGGCTCGTCGACAGCACGAGCAGCAGCGCCACGACGCCGAGCCCGAGCGCGAACCAGAACAGCGTGTCGCCGTACTCGGCGTGCTCGTGGATCTGCTGGAGCCGGTCCGGCGGATAGCCCTTCGCGCGCAGGGCCTCCTCCAGTTCCTCGCCGGACTCGGTCGCCACCCAGGCGACGATCGGGGTGACCACGGCGAGTGCCGCGACCGCCCAGCCGAGGCGGGGCCGCCAGCGGGGCAGCACCCCGTACGCGACGGCGAGCAGTGCCAGCAGCGGCACCAGCACCACCGCCGCGTGGATGACGAGCACGTGGACGGGCAGACCGTTGATTTCCCTGAACACCGACACCTCCGGCGAGTGGGTGGTTTGGCGCGCTCAGCGTACGGCGTGACGCCGTCTTCTTCGATACACGCGGGCGCGGCGGTGCCGGTTCACCTGTGGCCCCGACCACGGGTGAACAACGCTCGCTTGTCGGCCCGCCTGAGCCGTGCTGTCATGGATCCATGTCCACAGGCGAGGAGCTGCTCCGGTCGAGGGGCCTACGGGTCACCCGGCCGCGTCTCGCCGTGCTGGACGTGCTCTCCGCCGGCGGTCACCTGGAGGTCGACGAGATCACCCGGCGGGTCCGCCGGCGGATCGACTCGGTCTCCACCCAGGCCGTCTACGACGTCCTCGGCGCCCTGTCCCGGGCCGGGCTGTCCCGCCGGATCGAGCCGGCCGGCAGTCCCGCGCGGTACGAGGCCCGGGTCGGCGACAACCACCACCACGTGGTGTGCCGGGGCTGCGGGGAGATCGCCGACGTGGACTGCGCGGTCGGCAGCGCCCCCTGCCTGGACCCGAACGTGGCGCACGGCTTCGAGCTGGACGAGGCGGAAGTGACCTTCTGGGGCCTCTGCCCTACCTGCCAGTCCCGCCGCTCCGCCGACGACTGACCGCCGCACCGACGACCGCCGCACGTCGACTGGCCGCCGCACCGAGGACGGCCGACGACGGCGCGTGGCACTCTTGATCGGTGGACACCGAAGACCTCGGCCTCTTCGGTCCGGGATCGGTCACGTGGAAGGTGCACGAGGAACCGATCCTGATCGTCGCCGGCCTGCGCTCGCTCTACCTCCAGGCGCTGCACCCCCGCGCGATGGCCGGCGTCGCCCAGAACAGCAACTACCGCACCGACGCCTGGGGGCGGCTGGTCCGCACGGCGACGTACGTGGGAACGACGATCTACGGCACCACCGCCGAGGCGGAGGCGGCCGGGCGACGGCTGCGTACGCGGCACGCCCGGATGCGCGCCACCGACCCGTTCACCGGTGAGGAGTTCCGCGTCGACGATCCGGAGCTGCTGCGCTGGGTGCACGTCACCGAGGTCGAGTCGTTCGTGAGCACCGCCCGGCGGTCCGGGCTGGCGCTCACCGACGACGAGGTGGACGGCTACTACACCGAGCAGCGCCGGTCGGCGGCCCTGGTCGGGCTGGACCCGGACGACGTGCCGGGTACCGCCGCCGAGGTGGCCGACTACTACCGGGACGTACGCCCGCAGTTGCGGATGACCCGGGAGGCGGCCGAGACCGCGGTGTTCCTGACCGCGCCGCCGATCCCGTGGAAGCTCAGCCTGCCGGCGCGGGTCGGCCTGAACCTGGGTCCGCCGCGCTGGGCGTACTTCGGGATCGCCGCCACCGCGCTGGGGATGCTGCCGCCGTGGGCGTTGCGGCTCTACGGCGGGCTGGGCCTGCCCACCACCGCCCTGTCGGCGGACCTGAGCGCGCGGGCGCTGCGGCTGGCGCTGGCCGCGGTGCCCCGGCGCTACCGGGAGGGCCCGTTGCAGCAGGCCGCCAAGGAACGCGCCGCCCGCCTGGCCGCGGCCTGACGGCGACCCGCGTTCACTCCGGGTCGGCGAACCGCTCGACGGCGGACCAGGGCTCCTTGCCGGGGGTCTGCGCGCCGGTCGGGCACGTACGCCGGTAGTCGCACCAGCCGCACCGCGGGCCCGGCTCGGTGGGGAACGCCGCGTCGGGGTCGGCGCCGTCGGCCACCGCGCGCTCGGCGGCCATGATGTCGCGGGCGGTGTCCTCGGCGCGGGTGAGCTGCCGGTTCAGGGACTCCGGCGTGTGCTCGTGCGCGGCGACGGTGCCGGTCGGCAGGTGGTGCAGCTCGACCCGGCGGCACGGCTTGCGGAACACCCGCTCGGCCGCGTACGCGTAGAGCGCGAGCGCCTGCGAGCCGCGCGCGTCGTCGGCGTCGAGCCCGGTGCGGCCGGTCTTGTAGTCGACGATGACCAGCTCGGGCCGCCCGTCCGGGCCGGGACGCGAGTCGATCCGGTCGGTGCGGCCGTTGAACGCGAGCACCGCGGTCTTGACCGCGACCACCCGTTCCACGCCGAGCGGCTCGTCGGCCGGGTCGAGGCCCGCCACGTAGCTCTCCAGCCAGGTCAGCGCCCGCCGGAAGGCGTCGCGCTCCTGCTCGTCGTCGCGATAGCCCTCGCGGACCCAGGTGCCCTTGAGCAGCGTGCCGAGCACCTCGGGGCGGCGGCGGTCGGGGGCCAGCACGTACCAGTTCTTCAGCGCGGTGTGGACGCTCGCGCCGAGCGAGTTGTGCGCCCACGGCGGGCCCTTGGGCGGCGCGGGCCGGTCCACGTAGGCGTAGCGGTAGCGGCGGGGACAGTCCGCGTACGCGCCGAGCTTGCTCGGTGTGCAGACGAACAGGCGTTCCGGCATGCCCTCGAAGCCGAGCTGCTCGGACTGCTCGGCGCGGGGTCGGGGAGCCTTGGAGCCGCTGGCTGCTGACTGTCGTCGCACCCGGAGAATCCTGCCATCCGGGTACGACAGCGGACGGACCCGCTCAGGCGTTGTTGAGGTACTGGGTCACGAACGCGGCGATCGCGTCGGCGATGAGCTGCACCGCGATGGCGGCCAGCAGCAGACCGGCGATCCGGGTCAGCACCTCGATGCCGCCGGGGCGCAGCACCTTGACGATCCCCCCGGAGAAGCGCAGCACCACCCAGACGGTGACCATCACCGCGACGATGGCGAGCCCGATGGCGAGGTAGTCGACGGCGCCGCCGGCCTGCTGCACGAACAGCATGGTCGCCACGATGGCGCCCGGCCCGGCCAGCAGCGGGGTGCCGAGCGGCACCAGCGCGATGTTGGAGGTGACCTGGTTGCTCGGGTCGTCCGCCTTGCCGGTCAGCAACTCCAGCGCGACCAGGATCAGCAGCAGGCCGCCCGCCGCCTGGAGGGCGGGCAGGTCGACGTGCAGGTACGCCAGGATCGTCTGCCCCGCCACCGCGAAGATCACGATGACCCCGAGCGCCAGCGCCACGGCCTGCCAGGCGGCCCGGTTGCGGTCGCGCGCGGGCAGCGGCCCGGTCAGCGCGAGGAAGATGGGCATCATTCCGGGCGGGTCAACGATCACCAGCAGGGTCACGAAGACCTCGCCGAAGAGCTTGAGATCCACGCGGACACGGTAGCCGTGCCGTCGGATCGCTTCAGCTCGAAGCGACAGGGGTCACCCCGCGGGCCTGCGCGACGATCCGCTCGTACGCCTCGGGGTCGGTGGTGTGCGCGCCGAGCCGGACCGTCTTGTGCGTGCCGTGGAAGTCGGACGAGCCGGTGACCAGCAGTCCCAGGTCGGCGGCGAGCCCGCGGACGTGCGCGCGCTCGGCCGGGTCGTGGTCCTCGTGGTCGGCCTCCAGCCCGGCCAGGCCGGCCGCCGCCAGGTCCGCGATCAGCTCGTCCGGCACGATCCGGCCGCGCCTGCTGGCCCTCGGGTGGGCGAAGACGGGCACGCCACCGGCCGCCCGCACCAGCGCCACCGCCTGGAACACCTCGATGTCGTCCTTCGGCAGCCGGTACCGCTCGCCGAGCCAGTCCGGCCCGAACGCCTCGGTGGTGGTGGTGACCAGACCGGCCCGGATCAGCGCCTGCGCGATGTGCGGGCGGCCGACGGTGCCGCCGCCCGCGCCGGCCAGGATCTCCGTCCAGCTCACCGGGATGCCGTCGGCCTGGAGCAGCCGGACGATGCGCTCGCCGCGTTCCTCGCGGGCCCGGCGGACCCGGGCCAGTTCCGCGGCCAGGTGCGGCTCGGCCGGGTCGAACAGGTACGCGAGCAGGTGCAGCGGGATCGCCGGTTCGGCGCCGAACCACCGGCAGGAGATCTCCGCGCCGCGGATCAGGGTGAGGCCGGGCGGCAGGGCGGCGACGGCGGGCGCCCAGCCCGCGGTGGTGTCGTGGTCGGTGAGTGCCACCACGTCGAGCCCGGCCTCGGCGGCGGCCCGGACCAGTTCGGCGGGCGTCAGGGTGCCGTCGCTGGCGGTGGAGTGGGTATGCAGGTCGATGCGGGCGGGGACGCTCACCCGCCCGACGCTACGCCCCGTCCGGCACCGTGGGGACGTCGGCCACCACCACCGGGCGGTCCTCCGGCGCCAGCCCTTCGACCTTCGAGGCCGTGGGCCGGTCACCGGCCAGCACCCGCTCGGGCTTGACCCGGACCAGCCCGCCGCTCGCGTCCACGTGCAGCGCCACGCCGCCCCGGGTCCAGGCCACGCCGCCGGCCAGCACCGGGCCGGCCGGGTGGGTGACCGGGCTGGCCGGGTCGGCCAGGTCCACCAGGAGGGCGGTGCGCGACGTGCCGTTCGCGAGCAGCCACCGGCCGTCGAAGGAGACGGCGCCGAGTCCGTCGGTAGCCAGCTTCAGGCCGCATCCGGTACGCACCGGGGCGAGGTCCCGGGCCGGGTCGAGCAGGGCCAGGCAGAGCTGCTGATCCCGGCCGGCGGCGACCAGGCCGACCACCCGGCCGTCGGGCCGGGTGCCGTAGACGGTGCGGACGGCCGGGTTCACCGGGCCCGGCTGTCCGCCCAGCGCGCGGTTCCAGACGCTCATCCCGCCGTCGCCGGGCTGCCGGATCAGCACGGTGTCGCCGGCGAAGCCGACCGGCACGGCGCCCTCCGGCGCGGCGATCCGGACCGGCGCGATGAGCTGGCCGGCGACCACACCGGCGGCGATCACGTCCGTGCCGTCCCGCCAGGCGACCTGGCGGCCGTCCGGGGAGATCGCCACCGCGTCCGCGGCTGCGAGCATGACCTGCGGCGCGGCGCCACCGACCGGCACCCACCAGAGGGTACGGCCGGCGACGGTGGCCGCCGAGGTGAGCAGCCAGCCCTCCTGCTCGTGGATCCGCTGCGCCCGTTCGACGCCGCTCACACCGGTCAGCTGCCGCCGTTCACCGCCGCTGGTGTCCAGCCGGTCACCGACGAGCAGGTCGAGTTCGGCGCGGACCGGCCCGAAGCGGGTGACCGAGGACGGCCCGGAGGGCGACGGGGACGGGAAGAGGACGGGCGGGTCGCCGAGCACCACTGTGGGCGTGCCGCCGTCGCCGCCGGGCGCGCTGAACTGGGCCACCCCGGTGGTGACGACAACGGTGGCGACCCCGGCCAGGGCCAGGCCGGTGAGCGTGCGCCGCCGGCCCGTGCGCCGCGCCCGGCGCAGGATCTCCCCGGCCGGGTCGGCGGGCAGCGGGCGGGACGTCTCGACGCGGCGGGACAGGGTCTCCCGCAGCGCCCGCTCCAGCTCGTCGTCGCTCACGGGGAATGGACGCTCCGGGCTGCCCGTCCGGTTGTCACCGTGCTGCCGGGTGCCGCTCATCGGCTCTTCGCCGCGATCGGGACGGCGGGGCGGACCGGAGCCGCGGGTGGGGCTGGTCGCGGCACCCGGGCGGCGGGCTGCCGCGCCGGGATACGGGTCGGCTCGGCGCCCCGGGCCGGCGGGACGGATCGGCCGGCTGCGGCGGGCGAGGCAGGCGGGGTCGCGGCTGGCGCGTCGGCCGGCGTGGGCAGGCTCAGGGCCGCCTCGGAGCCGAGCCGGCGGCGCAGCGTGTTCAGCGCACGGGAGGTCTGGCTCTTGACCGTGCCCGGGGAGATCTCCAGCAGCGCGGCTGTCTGCGCCTCGGACATGTCCTCGTAGAAGCGCAGCACCAGCACGGCGCGCTGCCGGGCCGGCAGCGCCTGGAGGTGCCGCCAGAGCGCGTCCCGGTCGAGTTGCTGCTCGATCTCGTCGACGCCGGCGCGCTCCGGCAGCACCTCGGTGGGGCGCTCGCCGTGCCAGCGGCGCCGCCACCAGCTGGTGGACGTGTTGACCATGACCCGGCGGGCGTACGGCTCGATGGCGTCGATCCCGCCGAGCCGCTTCCAGGCGAGGTAGGTCTTGGTCAGCGCGGTCTGGAGCAGATCCTCGGCGGTGGCCCAGTCACCGGCGAGCAGGTACGCGGTGCGCAGCAGTGCGCCGGACCGGGCCGCGACGAACTCGCGGAACTCCTCCTCCAGCGGATCTCTGCTCACCACCACACTCATCTCCCCCCGTCCTGCCTGGCAGAATGCCACGGCCTGCCCGGTCGGGTCGATGGCGGAAGGTGTGCAGTTCATCCGATGTTCGGACGAAAAGTTTCAGGCTCCGTCGTCGGCCTTGGCCTCGTCGGCTTCCTTGCCCAGCCGCGCCTCGACCGCCTGCGGCTCGTACATCTCCTCGACCACGCGCAGGTAGAGCTCGTTCGGGTTGGGCAGGTTCTTGATCACTCGGAGTGCCTGTTCCTGACCGGCGGACTCCAGCACGAACGTGCCGTAGTTGAGGGCGCGGCCGGTCGGGCTCTGCTCGTACTTCATGTCGGTGACCCGGGTGAGCGGCATCATCGCGACCTGCCGGGTGATGATCCCGTTGACCACCATCACCCGCTTGTTGGTCAGGATGAACCGGTCGTACCACCAGTCGGCGACCTTCCAGGCCACCCAGCCCATCACGGCGAACCAGAGCAGCACGGCGACGGTGGTCAACGCGCCGACGTCCCGCCCGGCGAGGAAGCCGGAGAGGTAGCCGAGCACGAACGTGGCCGCCACGCCGACGATGATCGGGGTGGTGAGGTGGATCCAGTGCCGCTTCCACTCGCCCCGGTAGCGCTCGGTGGGGAAGAGGTAACGCGCCACGAGCGAGCTGGGCTCGTCCTCCAGCGGCAGCACCCGGCGGGGTGCCATGCCGGAGGCGTCGGACCGCAGCCCGGCCAGCTCGTCCTCGGAGATCGGCTGGTCCGGGAAGCCGTCCGGGTCACGCGCCCAGGCCCGGCCGGACCGCCCCTCACCGGTGTAGGCGCTGCCGTAACCGGCGTCGTCCGCGTCCGCGTACGGGCCGGGGCCGTAACCGGCCGGGTCGTCCGGGTCGATCCGGGGGATCGGCTCGGTGTCGCGCTCCCGGCGTGCCCGGTCGGGGTCGTCCGGGTCGAAGGGTGGACCGGAGGGGCTTCCCATGGGCGGCTAGGCGACGAGGTTGGTGAAGAAGTCGCCGAAGCCCTGCGCGATGTCCATGATGCCGCCGCCGAGAGACTTGAAGACGTCGGCGGCGGAGTTGGGCCGGTACGCAACAAAGAAGATCAAGAATGCGATGCCGGCCCAGGTGAGGACCTTCTTGACCATAGCGGGCCATCCTCTCGCGCGGCGCCGGGTCCGTTTACCGCAGCGGCACCCAGAGTATCAGCATGGTGTCTTACCGTGAATATCTGCGTCCGCTCTCCGACTAGCCGTGGCAAGCCGGTCAGGCCCGCCCGTGCAGGTACGGAGATGGTGCGCCGTACACGAGTTCGGGCGGTGTCCACTCGGTGAGGTCGTGCAGCACGACTTCTTCCGCGAGGAGGTGACCCGCACTCGCCGGCCAGGCTATCGCATGGAGCCACATTCCCCGAGCCTCGCCGGCGTACGCGCTTCGATCCGTTTCGGAGCGAACGAGCCACAGTGGAGTCGGATGGCCGCCCACCCGGATCTTCGCGTGCGGCAGGCGCTCGGGATGACCAGGGCCGGGATCGGTGAGCGCCTCCTCCACCTGTGGGCCGGGGTCGGGTCCGGGCAGTCCCGCGAAGCGGGAACCGAGACCGACGCCGGGTTCCTCGGCGACGAAGATCAGGTCGGCCGGGCCACCGTCCAGGGGGGCCGGACCGGCGCAGGCGACGAGCGTGGCCCGTACGCCCGCGCGGTCGTCGCCCGCCCACGCCACGCCGGTGAGCGTCCAGCCCGGCGGGAGCGGCCACGGGCACCACAGCGGCATCCGGAGCCGGCCTGCCGGGTCGGGGTCGGCGGCCATCCGCTCGACCACGCTGGCCATGATCTCGGCACTGATGTGCTCCGGCACGTGCAGCGGCGCGACCGGGCCGCAGCGCACGCACCGGTGCTCGGCGTGCATCAGATCCGGCTCGCGCACCGGGCCCGCGCACTTCGGACAACTCACCGCGACAGTCACACCCTCACCGTCACCCCGGACCCGCGAGGCGTCAAGCGGGGCGGGCCGACGAACGTGGGATTTCCGTCCGGCGGTGGACCCACGCGGCGTTCAGTCCGGCGGCGGCCCGGCGTACGACCGGATCCAGGCGTGCATGGCGATGCCGCTGGCCACGCCCGCGTTGATGGACCGGGTCGAGCCGTACTGGGCGATCGAGAACAGCGCCTCGCACGCCGACCGGGCCACCGCCGACAGACCGGGCCCCTCCTGGCCGAACAGGAGCACGCAGCGGCGCGGCAGCACCGCGGTCTCCATCGGCCGGGAGCCGGGCAGGTTGTCGATCCCGACCACAGGCAACCGCTCGTCGCGCGCCCACGCGACGAACTCCTCGATCGTCGGGTGGTGCCGGACGTGCTGGTAGCGGTCGGTCACCATGGCACCCCGCCGGTTCCACCGCCGCCGCCCGACGATGTGCACCTCGGCGGCGAGGAAGGCGTTGGCGTTGCGGACCACGGTGCCGATGTTGAAGTCGTGCTGCCAGTTCTCGATCGCCACGTGGAAGTCGTGCCGGCGCCGGTCCAGGTCGGCCACCACCGCCTCGCGCCGCCAGTAGCGGTAGCGGTCCACCACGTTGCGCCGGTCCCCGGCGGTGAGCAGCTCCGGGTCGTAGCGCGGGTCGTCCGGCGGGTCACCGGGCCACGGCCCCACACCCACGTCGAGCTGGTCGTCGGTCACGGTTGCCGAGGGTACGGCCCGACGGCGTCCCCGGTCAGCGCAGGTCGAGCGCGCCGCCCAGCCGGTCGAGGAAGCGTGTGTCGGCGGGGCTCGACGCAGTCTGCCCGGCCCGGCACACCCGGGCGGCGACCGACTCCACCCACTGCCGGTACGCCGCCGAGTCGGCCGGGTCGGCACGGCGGCGCAGCACCCGTACCGCGGCCCGGGCGGCGGCCAGCAGGTCGACCAGGTCGGTGAGGCGCTCGTCCCGCTCGGTGGTCCCGTCGTGGCGGGCGTAGATGGCGGCCACCACGGCGCGGACGAGATCGCTGTCGAAGGCCCGGCCGGCGGCCACCGCGTCCAGGCCGGCCAGACCGGCGGCGACGCCACGCGGCGGGCGCCCGGGTCCGGGTGAGGCGGCGGCGACGAGGACGCGGCCCGGCAGGTCGGTCAGCAGGTCCCACTCCGCCGCCGAGTAGGCGGCGGTGGTGAGCGGTGCGGCACGGCGACCGGCGGAAGGCGGCTCTCCGGCTACGGAGTGGCTCATGGGAACCTCCAGCCCGAGCATATGCCCCCGGACGAGGTCCGGGCCCCGTCCCCGCCGAACGGAGAACGAGGCCCGGTGGCCGGACGGACGCGAGGTCAGCGCGGCTCGGGGAAGCTGGGACGCTCCGGGTCGACGCCGTCCGGGACGGCGGCGGCCGCGTACTCCTTCTTGGGGACCATGACCTTGCGGCGGAACACACAGACGAGCGTGCCGTCCTGGTTGTAGCCGCGGGTCTCGACCGCGACCACGCCGCGGTCGGGCTTCGAGGCCGACTCCCGCTTGTCCAGCACCGTCGTCTCGCCGTAGATGGTGTCGCCGTGGAACGTCGGTGCGACGTGCCGCAGCGACTCGATCTCCAGGTTGGCGATCGCCTTGCCGCTGACGTCCGGCACGGACATGCCCAGCAGCAGCGAGTAGATGTAGTTGCCGACCACCACGTTGCGCTTGAACTGCGAGGCGGACTCGGCGTAGTGCGCGTCCATGTGCAGCGGGTGGTGGTTCATGGTGAGCAGGCAGAAGAGGTGGTCGTCGTACTCGGTGACCGTCTTGCCCGGCCAGTGCCGGTAGACCGCGCCGACCTCGAACTCCTCGTAGTAGCGGCCGAACTGCATCCTTGTCCCCTTCACGGGCGGCGATGGAGTTCGGCACAGCATGCCTTATCGCTTGTTAAGGCGAGGGGCGGGGCGCTCGCCCGGCGGAAATGTCACACCGGGGGCCACCGAGGTCCGGACGCAATGAGCGGCGGGGCCCTCCCCGGCACCCGCCGCCCACGCTCTGATGCGAAGAATTCTGCCGTACGACCACCCGTCGCCGACAGAGACGGAGGTCACATTTACCTTTTCGTAACACTACTCAAAGTAACCGACACGAGGTCGATAAGCGATCTCCGCAGGCCGGATAGATGCTCGTCAAGCCCGAAGTTACCGAGACGTAGCGGAAACTGAGAGTGATCTCCTTGGAAACGCTCCCATCACGTCCCGTCACGCAAGTGCGGCGTGCATTTGCGTTCCGCACGAACGGAGCCAACAGATGGTGTTCGATGTGCTCAGGGTCACCGTCCCGGCGCTCAGCGTTTCGTCACCCCCGCGGCGGGAATTCGGACGGACTGACCCTGGTTCCACCGGACGTACGACAATCCGCGGTGATCGGAGAGAGCAAATGGCAACGGTTGAGCTGACCACGGCCAACTTTGACGAGGTGACCGGGCGCGACGGGATCGTCCTGCTCGACTTCTGGGCGGACTGGTGCGGCCCGTGCAAGCGCTTCGCCCCGGTCTACGAGCGCTCCTCGGAGAAGCACCCGGACATCGCCTTCGGCAAGGTCGACACCGAGGCGCAGCAGGAGCTGGCGGCGAAGTTCAACATCAGCTCCATCCCGACGATCATGGCGATCCGTGACGGCGTGATCGTCTTCGCCCAGCCGGGCGCGCTGCCGGAGTCGGCGCTGGAGAACCTCATCGAGCAGGTCCAGGCGCTGGACATGGACGACGTCCGCAAGAAGCTGGCCGAGCACAACCACTGACGTTCCACACGCCGCCGGCCGGTGCCCTGCTTCGGGCGCCGGCCGGCGGCGTTTCCGTACCGCGGCGGGCTCGCTTGCGCTTTGTTCGAACACGTGTTCGAATGAACCCCATGCGCTGGGACAACCTCTCCGCTCCCCCGGACGAGGGGACTCCCGATCGGGCGGCGCCGGCGGCTCCACCCCTGCCGCTGGCGCTGCCCGGCGCCGTCGCCCGCACGTTCGACACCCCGGGCTTCGCCGGCATGACCTTCTACGAGGTCCACGCCAAGTCGATCATCAACCGGGTGCCCGGCCGGTCGCGCGTGCCGTTCGAGTGGACGATCAACCCCTACCGGGGCTGCTCGCACGCCTGCGTCTACTGCCTGGGCGGCGACACTCCGATCCTGATGGCCGACGGCCGCACCAGGGCGATCAGCGAGCTGGAGCCCGGCGACCGGATCTACGGCACCCGGCGCAGCGGCGCCTACCGCCACTACGTCGTCACCACGGTGCTCGACAAGTGGTCAACGGTGAAGCGGGCCCACCGGGTCACACTGGCCGACGGCACCACGCTCGTCGCCAGCGGCGACCACCGGTTCCTCACCGAACGCGGCTGGAAGCACGTCACCGGGACCATGCGCGGCGGCGGACGCCGTCCGCACCTGACCACCCGCAACCGCCTGCTGGGCACCGGCGGGTTCGCGGTGGCGCCGAAGCGCTCGGCCGACTACCGCCGCGGCTACCTGCACGCCCTGGTCCGCGACGACGGCCACTCCGGTCACCGGCGCGACACCCGGTTCCGGCTGGCCACCGCCGAGGCGGAGGCGCTGGACCGGGCCGAACGCTATCTGGCCGACGCGGGGGTCACCGTCGAGCGGGCCACCGTCGTCCGGGTCGGCCGCCGGGCGACGACCACTGTGGTACGCACTTCCGGCCCGGCCGACGTCGTCACCGGGCTGTTCGAGCCGATCGACGAGACGACTGACGACTGGGCGCTGGGCTACCTGGCCGGCATGTTCGACGCCGCCGGCACCTGCCACCGGGGCGTGTTCCGGATCAGCGTCGCCGACGACGAGAGCCAGGCCCGCGCGGCCGCGGCGCTGGAGCGTTTCGACTTCCGGTGGGCGCTCGACGTGCCCGGCGCACCGGGAGCGGCGCGTCAGCTCCGGCTGACCGGCGGGCTGCCGGAGCGGCTGCGCTTCTTCCACCTCACCGACCCGGCCGTCACCGCCCGGCGCTCGATCGAGGGCATGGCGCTCAAGTGCGCGGCGCAGCTCCAGGTGACAGCCGTCGAGGACCTCGGCCTGGAGCTTCCGCTGTGGGACATCACCACCGGCACCGGCGACTTCATCGCCAACGGCGTGGTCAGCCACAACTGCTTCGCCCGCAACACCCACACCTACCTCGACCTGGACCCGGGCGCCGACTTCGACCGCAAGGTGATCGTCAAGGTCAACGCCGGTGAGCTGGTCCGCCGCGAACTGGCCGCGCCTCGCTGGCGCGGCGCGCACGTCGCCATGGGCACCAACGTGGACTGTTACCAGCGGGCCGAGGGCCGCTACGGCCTGATGCCGCCGATCATCGAGGCGCTGCGGGACTTCGCGAACCCGTTCTCCATCCTGACGAAGGGCA
This sequence comes from Micromonospora sp. CNZ297, assembly GCF_007827625.1. Classification (NCBI taxonomy): domain Bacteria; kingdom Bacillati; phylum Actinomycetota; class Actinomycetes; order Micromonosporales; family Micromonosporaceae; genus Micromonospora; species Micromonospora sp. CNZ297. The sequence continues at coordinate 194,318 of NZ_VISU01000010.1, forward strand.
CGCTGCTGCTGCGCGACCTGCCCCTGTTGCGCCAGGCGGCCGAGGTGACACGGGTCGGGCTGTCGTACTCGGTGGGGTTCGTCGACGAGGCGCTCTGGCGGGCGGCCGAGCCTGGTACGCCGAGCCCGCGCCGCCGCCTCGACGCGGTCCGCACCCTCACCGACGCCGGCTTCTCCGTCGGCGTGCTGATGGCGCCGATCCTGCCCGGCCTCAGCGACGACGAGGAGTCCATCGACGCCACTGTCGCGGCGATCGCCGCCTCCGGGGCGGCGAGCGTGACGCCGCTGCCGCTGCACCTGCGGCCCGGTGCCCGGGAGTGGTACGCCCGCTGGCTCGCCCGGGAGTTCCCCCACCTGGTGCCCCGCTACCGGCAGCTCTACCAGGCCGGCTCATACGCGCCGCAGGCGTACCAGCGGGAGGTGACAGCGCGGGTGCGGATGGCGGCACGCCGACACGGGCTGAACCGCGGCGAGACCGGCGACAATCGCCGGCTGCCCGAGACCCCGCCGCCCGCACCGGCCGCCGAACAGCTCTCCCTGCTCTAGCGACGGGGGAACCCGCACCGGCGGGGCTAGTCTCGGGGAATGCGTTCCGCTCAGCAGATCCTCGCCGACTCCGCCGTGATCGCCGTCGTGGGCGCCTCCCGTGATCCGGGCAAGGCCGCGCACCGCGTACCGCTGGAGATGCAGCGGCACGGGTGGCGGATCATCCCGGTCAACCCGACTGTGGACGAGCTGTTCGGCGAGAAGGCGTACCCGGCGCTCGCCGACATCCCGCACCCGGTCGACCTGGTCGACGTGTTCCGCCCGGCCCGCGACGCGGTCGACGTGGTGCGGCAGGCGGTGGCGATCGGCGCCCCGGCGGTGTGGTTGCAGCTCGGGATCTTCTCGGACGAGGCGCGCCGGATCGCCGAGGAGGCCGGCCTCGACTACGTCGAGGACAAGTGCCTCATCGTCGAGCGGGCCGCCGCCGGCCTGACCCGTCGCGACTGACGGCTCCGGGCGGGGGCTCGGGCCCGAAGATCAGGTCGAGCTGGGCGTCGAGCGCGGCCAACGCGGTCTCCGGGGGGTAGTGACCGCCGAGCACGTAGATGCCGAGACCCTCCATCACCGCGAGCAGCCCGACCGCGGCCCGTTCCGGGTCCACCCGGCCGTCCGCGACGAACGGTGAGCCGGTGGCGATCTGCCCGGCCACGAAGGCCAGCAGCGCGGCCGTCTCGTCGTGCAGCGCGGCGGCCACGGCCGGCCGGACGGCGGTGTACGCGAGGAACGCCAGGGCCACCCGCCCGTCCGCCCGCCGGTCCTCGTCCAGCGGCAGCAGCTCGGCCAGCATGGCCCGCAGCAGCGCCCGGGGCGCCGGAGTCGCGCCGAGCGGCTCGACCGCCTTCCGGACCCGGGCCTCGTTGCGCTCGCGCACCACGGCGAGCGCGAAGACCATCATCTCGTCCCGGGTGCGGAAGTAGTGCTGCACCATCCCGGTGCTGACCTCGGCGGCGGCGGCCACGTGGCGCAGGCTGACCGCCTCCAGGCCCTGTTCGGCAGCGACCCGCATCAGCGCGTCGGCGATCAGCGCGCGACGCTCCCGGTGGTCGACCCGCTTCGGCATGTCCCCATGGTTTCACAATACGACTGCATTGACACACCGCCGACACGCGTTTTACATTGCAGTTGTATTGAAAAAGAGGGGGTGCGGTCATGGAACGGGCGATCCGGCTGGCGCGGCGTGCGGTGGCGTACGAGTGGGGCATGTGGCGCAGCCTCACCCGGTGGATCCTGCGCCGCCCGTATCCGGTCGCCCCGGGCGCGGGGACGTACGCCTACGTCGGCGGCGTGCAGCCGATCCTGCTGGCCTTCATCGCCCTGTCCACGATCGAGATCCCGATCCTCGACGTGATCCTGCGGCACACGGTCGACCAGCCGACAGTGCGGCACGCGGCGATCGCGCTCGGCGTCTGGGGTGTGCTGTGGATGATCGGGCTGCTGGCCGCCCTCCGGATCCATCCGCACGTCGTCGACGACGCCGGCCTGCGGGTGCGCAACGGCACCTCGGTCGACGTCACGATCCCGTGGAGCGCGGTCGCCCGGGTGGCGGTCCGCCGCCGGTCACTGCCGTCCAGCCGGGCCGTCCAGTACGACGCGGACGACCCGGCGGTGCTCAACCTCGGCGTCGGCAGCCAGACGGCGGTCGACGTGGTGCTGCGCGAGCCGCTGTCGGTACGGCTGCCGAAGGGGCCGAGCGAGCCGGTACGGGAGATCCGGCTGTACGCCGACGACCCGACGGCGCTGGCCGAGCACGCGCGGCGGCACCTGCCCGCCGCCGAGCAGGCAGCGCGCCGGCCCGAGCGGTGAGCCGGGCCCCTACTGCTTGTACTGCTTGAGCAGACCGCGCGAGATGATCGTCTTCTGGATCTCCGAGGTGCCCTCGCCGATCAGCAGGAACGGCGCCTCGCGCATCAGGCGCTCGATCTCGTACTCCTTGGAGTAGCCGTAGCCGCCGTGGATCCGGAACGCCTCCTGCACCACCTCGGCGCAGTACTCGGACGCGAGCAGCTTCGCCATGCCCGCCTCGACGTCGTTGCGCTGGCCGGCGTCCTTGAGCCGGGCCGCGTTGACCATGAGCGCGTGCGCGGCCTCGATCTTCGTACCCATCTCGGCGAGCTTGAACGCGACGGCCTGGTGCCTGGCGAGCGGCTGGCCGAAGGTGTGGCGCTGCTGGGCGTACGCGACCGCCAGCTCGAACGCCCGGATCGAGATGCCGCAGGCGCGGGCCGCGACGTTGACGCGGCCGACCTCGATGCCGTCCATCATCTGGTAGAAGCCGCGGCCGACCTTCTCCTCGCCGCCGAGCACGGCGGAGGCGGGCACCGTGACGCCGTCGAGCACCATCTCGGTGGTCTCGACGCCCTTGTAGCCCATCTTGTCGATCTTGCCGGGGATGGTGAGGCCGGGCGCGGTCTCGCCGAAGCCGGGCTCCTTCTCCAGCAGGAAGGTGCTCATGTTGCCGTAGACCGAGTCGGCCCCGGTGTCGGTCTTGACCAGGGTGGCCACCACCGACGAGTACGCCCCGTTGGTCAGCCACATCTTCTGGCCGTTGAGGACGTAGTTGTCGCCGTCGCGGACGGCCTTCGACTTGATCGCCGAGACGTCCGAGCCGCACTCGGGCTCCGACATCGAGAACGCGCCCCGCACCTCGCCGGTGGCCATCCGGGGCAGCAGCCGGGCCTTCTGGTCGGCCGAGCCGTGCTGCGAGATCAGGTACGCCACGATGAAGTGGGTGTTGACGATGCCGGAGATCGACATCCAGCCCCGGGACAGCTCCTCGACCACGAGCGCGTAGGTCAGCAGGGACTCGCCCAGGCCGCCGTACTCCTCGTCGATGGTGAGGCCGAACAGCCCCATCTCGCGCATCCCGTCGAGGATGTCGCTCGGGTACTCGTCGGCGTGCTCCAGCCGCTGCGCGTGCGGGATGATCTCCTTGTCGGCGAACTCCCGGACGGTTTCCAGGATCGACCGCTGCACGTCGGTCAGTCCGGGTGTCTGGGCGAGTCGGGCCATCTCAGCCTCCGGGGTCGGCGCCTTACTCATGGGTAACTGAACGCTCGGTCAGTATCGGTCCCGCGACCGGCCGCGCCAAGGTGACCAGTCCACACAACCGCTGTGAAAAGGTTCACCGCTGCGGGTAGCGTCCGCAAGAGAAAGGGCCGTCGACCTGGGGAAAGGGGCGCCCGTGACCGACGAGCAGCCACCGTCGCCGTACGAGCCGCCGTCGCACGGCCAGCCGTACGGGCAGCCGCAGTACGGCCAGCAGCACCCGCAGTGGGGCCAGCAACCCCCGTACGCACCGCAGCCGCCCTACGGCCAGTACGGCCCGCCCGGCCAGGGGCCGGGACCAGGCCCCCGTGGCACGAACGTGCTCGCCATCCTGTCGCTCGTCTTCGCGTTCGTCTTCGCGCCCGCCGGCATCGTCTGCGGCCACCTGGCCAAGCGGCAGATCCGGCAGACCGGCGAGGACGGCGACCAGCTCGCCAACTGGGGGCTGATCCTCAGCTACATCTTCACCGCGATCGGCCTGCTGGTCTGCTGCGGCTGGATCGGGCTGGCGATCTGGGCCAACTCCGACAACGGCACCTACTGACAGTCAGCGGAACTGCGCCTCCCGGACGCTGTTGCCGCCGTCGACCACGAGCATCTGCCCGGTGATGTACGACGCGGCCGGCGAGCAGAGGAACGCGATGGCCGCGGCCACCTCGTCCGGCGTGCCGGGACGCCCGACCGGCGTACCCAGGCCCTGCTTGATCTCGGCCATGGTGGACGCCGCGGTGTGGATGATTCCGGGCGCCACCGCGTTCACCGTCACCCCGTCGGCGATCATCTCCATCGCCAGCGCCCGGGTCAGCCCGACCACACCGGCCTTGGCCGCCGCGTAGGCCGCCTCGGTGGGCAGCGCGTTGACCGGCCCGGCGGTGGCGGCCAGGTTGACGATCCGGCCCCAGCCCCGCTCGGCCATGCCGCCGATGAACGCGCGGCTGCACAGGAATGCGGTGGTCAGGTTGCGGTCGATCTCGCCGCGCCACTCGTCGTACGTCAGCTGGGCCACCGGTCGCAGCACCTCCGGGCTGGCCCGGCTGGCCAGGCCCGCGTTGTTCACCAGCACCTCGACGTCGCCGAGCTGCTCGGCCACCGCGTCGGCGAGCGCGCCCACCTCCGACTCGTCGGTGAGGTCGGCGACGAAACCGGTGACGCCCAGCTCGCCCGCGCGTTCGTGGATGCGCCTCGTGGTGGACACGATCGCCACCCGGGCGCCCAGGTCGGACAGCCGGCGCGCGGTCGCGTACCCGATGCCGTCCGGGCTGCCCGCGCCGGTCACCAGCGCGACCCGGCCGTCCAGGCGCATGGTGGCCGGTTCCGGCAGCGGCGCCGGCCGTTCGGAGTCGGCGGTGCCGGCCGGCTCGCCGGCGCGCGGGCGCCGCACCGACCCCGGCCGGCTCATGTCCCGTCGCGACCGACCCCCACGCGCGTCAAGTGCCATGCCGAGGATCCTGCCCCGTGCCGACCCCACGGGCAACGCGGTGGCCGGAAAGGGGACGTCCGTGTCGCGCGCAAGGTGGCTACCCTGAGCGCGACCACGTACCTGGAGATGATCAGATGACCTATCCCCCACCGTCCGGTGGCTGGCAGGACCCCTCGGCGGCCGGGCCGCAGTCGAGCCCACCGGCCGATCCGATGGCCGGCAATCCCATCCCGGCCCAGCCCACCTCGGCGGACCCGTACGCGTCCGCCGACCCGTACGCCGGCATGAAGTCCGCCGACCCGTACGCGGCGGCCGGTTACCCGCCGGGCGCCTATCCGCAGCCGGGCGCGTACCCGCCCCCGGGTGGTTATCCCGGATACGGGTACCCCTCCGGACCGAAGCAGAACGGCCTGGCCATCGCCGCGATGGTCATTTCGATCGTCGGCGCGCTCGGCCTCTGCGGTTACGGCCTCGGCGGCTACATCGGCGTGGTGGGCGCGATCCTCGGCCACGTGTCCCGTAAGCAGATCAGGGAGCGCGGCGAGGGCGGCGAGGGCTTCGCCACCGCAGGCATCATCGTCGGCTGGATCGCCACCGTGCTGGCCGTGCTGGCCACCGCCGCCATCGTGATCTTCATTGTCTGGGCGGCCAACCAGGACTCGTCCGGCTACGACAGCACGACCTACTGAACTCGGCGGGCCGCCCCGCGAACTCGGGGCGGCCCGGGCCGGTCACTCCGAGGGCGGGGTGAACGAGGAGGTACGGGACATGCCGGCGGCGCGTCCCTTGGCGGCGATCACCAGCGCCATCTTGCGGGACGCCTCGTCGATCATCTCGTCGCCGAGCATCACCGCGCCGAGCTTCCCGCCCGCCTCCGAGGTGTAGTAGTCGTACGCGTCGAGGATCAGCTCGGCGTGGTCGTAGTCGGCCTGCGCCGGGGAGTAGACCTCGTTCGCGGCGTCGATCTGGCCGGGGTGCAGCACCCACTTGCCGTCGAAGCCCAGCGCCGCCGAGCGCTTCGCCACCTCGCGGAACGCGTCCACGTCCCGGATCTGCAGGAACGGGCCGTCGATGGCCTGCTTGTCGTGCATCCGCGCGGCCATCAGGATGCGCATGAGGATGTAGTGGTACGGGTCGCCCGGGTAGTCCGGGATCAGCGCGCCGACCACCAGCGACTTCATGTTGATCGAGGCCATGAAGTCGGCCGGGCCGAAGATGATCGTCTCGACCCGGGGCGAGGCGCCGGCGATGGCGTCCACGTTCACCAGCCCGGCCGCGTTCTCGATCTGTGCCTCGATGCCGATCCGGCCCACCTCCAGGCCGAGCGTCTTCTCGATCTGGGTGAGCAGCAGGTCCAGCCAGTGCACCTGCTCGGCGTTCTGCACCTTCGGCAGCATGATGCAGTCCAGGTTCGCCCCGGCGCCCTCGACCACCTCGATGACGTCCCGGTAGGTCCACGGCGTGGTCAGGTCGTTGACCCGGACCACGCGGGTCTTGCCCGCCCAGTCGCCCTCGTTCAGCGCGGCCACGATGTTCTTGCGCGCGTCCGGCTTGGCCAGCGGGGCGACCGCGTCCTCCAGGTCCAGGAAGACCTGGTCGGCGGGGAGGCCCTGGGCCTTGCCGAGCATTTTGACGCTGGAGCCGGGTACCGCCAGGCAGGATCGGCGGGGACGACCGACAGCGGTCATGGATGCGCTCCTTCCAGCGTCCGGCGCGAGTGCCGGCGCAGCGGTGGATTTCGAGAACTTAACGATCCCAAAGGGCGTGGTGACGCCACGGTAACCTCGTGCCGTGACCGGGGTGAATGGACCTGTGGAAGATCTCACTGAGCGTCGGATCGTGGTGCTGACCGGGGCCAGCTCCGGCATCGGGCTGGCTGCCGCGGAGGAACTGGCGCGCCGCGGTGACCAGGTGGTGCTGGTCGGCCGCGACCCGGCCCGGCTGCGCGCCGCGGGCGAACGGGTCCGCGAGTGCTGCGGCGAGCAGCCGGAGCTGTTCCGCGCCGACTTCGCGGTGCTCGACGACGTACGCGGGCTCGCCGAGCGGTTACGCGAGCGGTACGACCGGATCGACGTGCTCGCCAACAACGCCGGCGCGATCGTGCTGGAACCGATCACCACGGTCGACGGGTTCGAGCTGAGCATGCAGGCCAACCACCTCGCCCCGTTCCTGCTCAGCAACCTGCTGCGGGACCGGATCGGGCGGATGGTGGTCACCGGATCGGACGCGCACCGCAGCGGTGTGCTGGACCCGGACGACCTCAACTCCGCGTTGCGCTCCTACCGGCCGTTCCGCGCGTACGGCACCAGCAAGCAGGCGAACATCCTGTTCACCGCCGAGGCGGCGCGACGCTGGCCGGAGGTGCCGGCGCACGTGTTCCACCCCGGCGTGGTGCGTACCCGCTTCGGCAACGAGAGCCGGATCGTGGCGCTCGGCATGCGGCTGCTGCCGTTCCGCAGCCCGGAGAAGGGCGCGGAGACGCTCGTCTGGCTCGCCTGCCAGGATCCGGCCCGGCTGATCGACGGCGGCTACTACGCCGACCGCAAGCCGCACCGGCCCCGGCCCAAGGCCGCCGACCCGGCGCTGGCCGCCCGGCTCTGGACGGCCAGCGCGAAGGCGCTCGGGCTGGACGCCTGACGGAACCGAGAGGAACACATGACCACGGAGCAAGCGGTCCTGCTGGTCGCGCTCGTCGACCTGAGCGCCGACGTGAACGCCGGGCGGCGGTACGAGGACGCGGTGCTGGCGCTGCTCGGCCGGCACGGCGGCGAGTTGGAACGGCGGCTGCGCACCGGGGACGGGGAGACCGAGGTGCACGTCATCCGGTTCGCCGCCCGCGCCGGGCTCGACGCGTTCCTGGTCGACCCGGAGCGCGTCGCGCTGCGCGCCGAGCTGGGCGACGCGGCCCCCGCCACCCGGGTGCTGGAGGTCCACGACGTCTGAGGTCACGACACGTGCACCGGGACGCTCGTGACCACCACGCCGGGCAGCGCGCGCAACGCGACCCGTAGCCGCTGCTCGGCGCGGCTGTGCAGCAGCCGGTACCGCCGCCGGCGCAGCACCACCTCCGGCACGATCACGGTGAGCGTCAGGTCCGGGCTCGCGGCGTGCAGCGCCTCCAGGTAGTGCGCCAGCGGCCCGATCACCGACCGGTACGGCGACACGATCGTCTCCAGCCGCAGGTGGTCCCCCCAGGCCCGCCACTGTTCCCGGAACCGGTCCGCCTCGGCCTCCTCGGGAGCGAGGTGCACGGCGAGCGTCGGCCGCCCGAGTGACGTCGCGTACGCCAGCGCGCGCAGCGACGCCCGGTTCAGCCGGGCCACCGGCACGACCACCAGGTGGCGTACCTGCTGGGGCAGTTCGTCGCCCTCGGCGGGCGGCGCGGACGGCGGCGGATGCAGAGCCAGCGCGTGGTGCAGCCGGGCGTAGTGCCTGTGGATCCGGCGGAACAGCAGCACGAGCAGCGGCACGGCGAGCACCACCACCCAGGCGCCCTCGGTGAACTTGGCGACCGCCGCGGTCAGCAGCACCAGCCCGGACAGCGCCGCCCCGGCCGCGTTGACGGCGAGCCGGCGGCGCCATCCCGGCCCCCGGTGGCGCCGCCAGTGCACCACCATCCCGGTCTGGGACAGCGTGAAGGCGAGGAACACGCCCACCGCGTACAGCGGGATCAGCCGCTCGGTGTGCCCGCCGAACGCGACGAACACCGCCGCTGCGGTCAGCGCCAGCGCCACCAGCCCGTTGCTGAACGCCAGCCGGTCACCCATGTGCAGGAACCGGCGCGGCGCGTGCCCGTCGCGGGCCATGAAGAACAGCAGCCGGGGGAAGTCGTTGAACGCCGTGTTCGCGGCGAGCAGCAGGATCAGCGCGGTGGTGGCCTGGAGGATCGCGTACCCGGGCCCGCTCGGGAACGTCACCCGGCCGAGTTGGGACAGCAGCGTCTCGTCCGCCCGGGGCACCAGGCCGTCGAGGTGGATCAGCCCGACCAGGCCGGCGAACAGCGTGACGAGCATGGCGACCATCCAGCCGAGCGTGGTGCGGGCGTTGCGCCACTCGGTCGGGCGGAACGCGGGCACCGCGTTGGAGACCGCCTCGATGCCGGTCATCGACACCGCGCCGGAGGAGAACGCCCGCAGCACCAGCAGCAGGCTCAGGCCCTCGGCGGCGGGCACCGACGGCGGCGGCACCGGTGCGAAACCCCGCGCCGCGGCCTTCGCGTAACCCACAGCCAGCACCGCGAGCAGCACCACCACGAACGCGTACGTGGGCAGCACGAAGATGTTCCCCGCGGTGCGTACGCCGCGCAGGTTGCCGGCGAGCAGCACCGCGATCACCAGCACCCCGAGCGGCACCGCCCACGAGCTGAGCCCGGGTAGCGCCGAGGTGACCGCGTGCACCCCGGCCGCCACCGACACGGACACGGTCAGCACGTAGTCGAGCATCAGCCCGGCCGCGGCGGCGAGTCCCGGCGTACGCCCGAGGTTGTCCCCCGCGACGATGTAGGAGCCGGCGCCGTGCGGATAGGCCGGGATGGTCTGGCGGTAGGAGAGGCCGACGGCGACCATCAGCACCACGAGCACGGCGGCGAGCGGCAGGGCCAGTCCGAGCGCGGCGCTCCCGGCCAGCACCAGCACGGCGAGCATCGCCTCCGGCCCGTACGCCACGGAGCTGAGCAGGTCGGAGGAGAGCACCGGCAGCGCGACGAGTTTGCGCATCCGCTCGTAGAGCACCGACGCGCTGGACAGCGGCGGCCCGAGCAGGGCCCGGCGGACCCGGGCGGCGGTCCGGCCGGCCCGGTCACCGGGCAGGTCGGCCGCACCGGTGGCGACCAGTTCGTCCGGCTGCGCCACCGTGAACATGTCGATCGGCGCCAGCCGGCCGAACCGGGTGGGCGCCGGGTGCCGGTCGTGCCGCCCGAGCGTCGGGTCGACCGGCAGGTCGTCGGCGCGGCGCGGGCCGCGCCAGCGCTCACCGATCCGGCCGAGCGCCGCCCGTTCCTCGTCGCCGAGCGGCGGGAACTCGGCCGAGGGCGTGACGACGGTGCCCGCCTCCGCCGCGTCGTCCCGGTCCGCCCCCACCCTGAGCACTTTCGTGCAAACCGGACGGCCCGGTGGCCGGAACGGCGCGACTTCGCCCCGACCGGCTCAGTCGCCGAGCGGCGTCGGGTCGGCGGGGGCCGCGACCGGCGCGACGCGACGGCCGGCGCGCGCGCCGCCGAGCACCACCACCGCAACGCCGGCCAGCAGCAGCGCCAGGCCCGGCAGGGCCAGCGGCCGGGGCAACTGCCCCAGCCACACCCAGCCGATCAGCGCCGCGCCGGGCGCCTCCAGCAGGATCAGCACGCTGACTGTGGTCGCGGAGACCCGGTGCAGGGCGTAGTTGAACATCGAGTGGCCGAGCAGCTGGGCGCCCGCCACCAGGCCGAGGATCGCCAGCCAGGTCGCGCCGTCGAAGCCGTGCAGGCGTACGCCGCCGACCAGGCACACCACGAGCAGGATCGCGGCGCAGACGCCGTAGCAGACGGTGGTGTAGGTGGTGGTGCTGATGCTGGCCCGGGCCCGCTCGCCGAAGGCGGTGTAGACGGCCGCGAACAGTCCGCCGACCACCGCGAGCAGGTCGCCGGCGAACGCCCGGCCGGAGACGCCGAAGTCGGCGCCGGTGGCGAGCACCGCGCCGAGCACCGCCACCGCGATTCCGGCCCACACCGCCGTCGGCAGCCGCCGCCCCTGCCCGCGGGCGATCAGCCCCTGCCACACCGGCTGCGTCGCCCCGAGCGCGGTCGCGGCCGCCACCGAGGTGAGCTGCGCGCTCGGCATCCAGGTGGCGAAGTGGGCGGCCAGGGCGACCCCGGAGAGTACGCAGTAGAGCCCCTCGCGCCGGCCCGGCCCGACTGTCAGCGCCCGGAGTTCGGCGCGCCTCCTGGTCAACGCGACAGGGCCCAGGACCGCCACCGACAACGCGGTACGCCAGAACGCCACTGCCAGCGCCGACGCGGCGGCGAACGCCACGAGCGGCGCCGAGGACGAGACCGAGGCGACGGCCAGGGCGAGCGCGCCCACCGTCAGCGCGTCGAGCGGCGGGCGATGCGGAACGGTCGGCACGAACGGTAATCCTCACACGGACACCCGACCGACACGGAAAGTCAGCACTCCGTTACGATCATGCGCGTCCCGGCGATCCCCCCTCGACGTCCGGAGGCGTTCCCTCATGCCCGGATTCCAGGCGGTGCTGTTCGACTTCTTCGGCACCCTGACCCACGGTGTGCGGCGCGGAGCCGCCCACCGCGCCACCGCCGACATGCTCGGCTGCTCCACCGAGGCCCTGGTGGAGGTGCTGGACAGCAGCTTCTACGAACGGGCCAGCGGCTCCTTCGGGAACGCCGAGTCGACGATGCGCTGGGTGTGCGCCCGGCTCGGCGTCCACCCGTCCGACGCGACCGTGCGCGCCGCCGTCGCCACCCGGCACCGGGCAGTACGCGCGGACACCCGGCTACGCGCCGAGGCGGTGCCGGTACTGGCCGCGTTGCGCCACCGGGGCGTCCGTACCGGGCTGGTCAGCGACTGCACGCACGAACTACCGGCGTTCCTGCCGCAGCTCGCCGTCGCGCCGCTGCTCGACGCCCAGGTCTTCTCGGTACGCCTCGGACGCTGCAAGCCGGACCCGGCGCTCTACCTGGCCGCGTGTTACCGGCTCGGCCAGGCCCCGGCCGACTGCCTCTACGTCGGGGACGGCGACAGCCAGGAGCTGACCGGCGCGGAGCGGGCAGGGCTGAGCGCCGCCCGGTTGGCGGCACCGGATCTCGCCGACCACGTGGTCCTCAACGCCGACCACGGTTTCGACGGGCCGTCGCTGACCTCCCTGAGGGGCGTGCTAGACCTGCTCGACCCGGTCCCCGTCGCCTGACCCGGCCCGCCGGGTTCGCGCGGTCAGCGGCGGCGGACGCGGTGCAGGCGGAACGGCTTGCGGACGGCCCGTACCACAGGGGTCGGTCGGGGCTGCTCGCTCAGCGAGCCGGCCGGCAGGTCGGCGCCGGACACCGCGGTGCCGGCGGGCGCGAGCCGGTTCAGCGCGCACCCCTGTGCCGCCCACCGCTCCACCAACTCGGCGGCGGAGCCGGAGGCGTTGAGCCGCTTCGCCGCGACCAGCGGCGCGACGGTGTCCCACTCCTCGGTGCCCGGTTGCAGCCGGGTCACCCGCGCCGGCCAGCTGACGATCCGCCCGCCGTGGTCGCCGCGCAGCGTCACGTCGGCCGTGTCGCTGTCGGCCAGCCCGGGTGCGGCCTGCTCGCCGGGGCCGGTGACCACCAGCAGGGTGCCCTCCAGCGGCAGGCACCACAGCGCGTACGCCGGGCCGCCGGCGGTGCTCACCCAGCAGACCGCGGCCTTCTTCACCGCCTCGTCCACGAGCGGCGGCGTCACCCGCTCGTCCACCTCGTCACTCACCCCGCCATCCTGCCCCATCCCCCGCCCACCCCACCCCGGAGAGGGCCACGGGCGGGGCGGTCAGCCGATGAACGGGGGGACGGTGATCTCGCCTCGGGCCACCGGCATGACCTGGCCGGAGACGGTGGCGCCCACCGCCAGCCCGCCGGACGCGGTCACCGTGCAGGCGAGCGTCGACGGACGGTTGATCTCGATGCCCTGCCGGACGGTGTACTCCGCGCGGCCCTCGCCGGGCAGCAGGCCGCTGGCGACCAGCCACACGCCCAGTCCCAGGGCGGCCGAGCCGGTCGCCGGGTCCTCCGGTACGCCGAGCCCCGGCACGAAGACCCGGGCGTGTGCGGTTTGCGAACCGGGCTCCCAGGAGAATAGGCTGACGTGCTCCACTCCGTACCGCTGCGCCGCCGTCGTGTTCAACCGTGCCCGGGCCACCGCGTCCGGGCGTACCGGAAGATAGGGGAATTCGAGGCCGCACCCGGCGACCCGCGGTGGCGGGCCGACGTGGTCGGGGCCGGTGAGGCCGACCATCTCCAGCAGCGGCTCCGGGTCGAGTTCCGGGCCGAGCGTGGGCGTGCCGCCGGTGAGCGTCGCGCCGGTGGCGGTCACCTCGATCGGCAGGACGCCGGCGCCGCACTCCTGGGTGATCCGGCCGGCGCCGAAGACGCCGCGCCGGCTCGCGGTCACCGCGGCGCCGACGCTCGGGTGCCCGGCGAAGGGCAGCTCGTCGGCCGGGGTGAAGATCCGGGCCCGGTAGGTGGCGCCCACCTGCGTCGGCGGCAGCACGAAGACCGTCTCGGACAGGTTGAACTCCAGCGCGAGCGCCTGCATCTGCTCGGTGGCCAGCCCTTCCGCGCCGAACACCACGGCCAGCGGGTTGCCGGCGAACGGGCGGTCGGTGAAGACGTCCACGATCTCGTAGCCCAAGGTCGACATGTTGTTAGAGACTAGGCCCTTAGGCTGGTGGCCGTGAGCACGCCGAACCGGGTCTACCTCGCTCGACTCGCCGGAGTCGCCGTTTTCGACCCGAACGGCGACCAGGTCGGCCGCGTCCGCGACGCGGTGGCCCGGATGCGGGCGACCCAGCGACCGCCGGAGGTGGTCGGTCTGGTCGCCGAGATGCCGATGCGGCGGCGCATCTTCCTGTCCATCAACCGGATCACCTCCATCGACACGGACGCGGTGGTGCTCGGCAGCGGCACGCTCAACCTGCGCCGCTTCGAGAAGCGCCCGAACGAGCTGCTGGTGCTCCAGGAGCTGCTGGACCGCCGGGTCCAGCTCGACAGCGGGCAGGCCGGCTCGGTGGTGGACGTGGCGATGGAGTGCAGCCGCGGCGGCGAGTGGGCGCTGAGCCGCGTCGCCGTCCGCGAGCACACCGGGCGGCTCACCCGCCGCGGCCACCTCCACCAGGTCGACTGGGACCGGGTCCGCGGGCTGGGCGCGGTCGGCGACAACCGGGGTACGGCGAACCTGCTCGCCGTCCTGGAGGACATGCGCCCGGCCGACCTGGCGAACGCCCTCCAGGATCTGCCCGACGCACGGCGCAACGAGGTGGCCGCCGCACTCGACGACGAACGCCTGGCCGATGTACTGGGCGAGCTGCCCGAGCGCGACCAGGTGGAGATCCTGGCCGCACTGGACCGGCAACGCGCCGCCGACGTGCTGGAGGAGATGGAGCCGGACGACGCCGCCGACCTGCTCAACGAGCTGCCCCCGCCGGAACAGGACGTGCTGCTCGACCTGATGGAGCCGGACGAGGCCGACCCGGTACGCCAGCTCCTGCGGTACGCGTCCGGCACCGCCGGCAGCGTGATGACCTCGGAGCCGGTGATCCTGCCGCCGGACGCCACGGTGGCCGAGGCGCTGGCCCGGATCCGCGAGGCGCAGCTGTCCCCCACGGTGGCCGCCCAGGTCTTCGTGGCCCGCGCCCCACTGACCACACCGACCGGCCGCTACCTGGGTATGGTGCACTTCCAGCGGCTGCTCCGCGAGCCTCCGGCCGACCTGCTCGGCGGCATCGTGGTCAACGACATCGACCCGCTGCGGACGTCGACGCCGCTGCCCGAGATCACCCGCCGGATGGCCACCTACGACATGGTCGGCATGCCGGTGGTGGACCGGAACAACCGGCTCGTCGGCGCGGTGACCGTGGACGACGTACTGGACCACTCCCTGCCGCGGGACTGGCGGGACCGGGACGCGGCCTCCACCTCGTCCGCCACCGACGACGGCACTCTGGACGGCGACGATGAGTGATCAGCGACGCGGCGACCGGCTCGACCAGCCGCGCGCCCCGCGGAGCCTGCAACTGCCCCGCGTCGACGCGGAGACGTTCGGCCGCTGGGCCGAGGGCATCGCCCGGGGCATGGGTACGGCGAACTTCCTCGTCTACATGACGCTGATCCTGGTGGCCTGGTTCCTGTGGAACACGCTGGCCCCGGCGAATCTGCGCTTCGACCCGTACACCTTCACGTTCCTGACCTTGATCCTCTCGCTCCAGGCGTCGTACGCGGCGCCGTTGATCCTGCTCGCGCAGAACCGGCAGGCGGACCGGGACCGGATCGCGATGGAGGAGGACCGGCGGCGGGCGACAATGCAGAAGGCGGACACGGAGTACCTGGCCCGGGAGATCGCCGCGTTGCGGATCGCGATGGGTGAGGTGGCGACCCGGGACTTCCTCCGGTCGGAGCTGAGCCGGCTCGGTGAGGAGCTGGACGAGGCGGCCGAGCGGCGGCGCAAGCTGGAGCGGCGGCAGCAGGAGCGGGAGGCCCGACGGCCGGCCGGCGGCGAGCGGCTGGACGAGCCCCGGGACGAGCTGGACGGCGACTACGCCCGAGGCGGCCGCTACGAGGGCTGAGCGGTCATCGAATCGCTCACACCGCCCCCGCCAGCGGCGGTGGCCGATGACCCGCGACGTAGCATTGCGGGCATGTCAGCACCCGTCAGCACCGTCTCCGACGCGATCCAGGCCGCCCTGGCCACCGTCAACGACCCGGAGATCCGCCGGCCGATCACCGAACTCGGCATGGTCCAGTCCGCCGAGCGCGGCGAGGACGGCGTGGTCCGGGTGGAGCTGCTGCTCACCGTGGCCGGCTGCCCGCTGAAGGACAAGCTGCGCAATGACATCACCGCCGCCGTGGGCGCCGTACCAGGCGTGAGCGGCGTCGAGATCATCTTCGGGGTGATGAGCCCGGAGCAGCGCCAGGAGCTGCAGTCGAAGCTGCGCGGTGGCGGCGCCACCGCCGAGCCGGTGATCCCGTTCGCCCAGCCCGGCTCGCGGACCCGCGTCTACGCGGTCGCCAGCGGCAAGGGCGGTGTCGGCAAGTCCAGCGTCACCGTCAACCTGGCCGCCGCGCTGGCCTCGCGGGGCCTGTCGGTGGGCGTGGTGGACGCGGACATCTACGGCCACTCGGTGCCCCGGATGCTCGGCGCCGACGGCGCGCCGACCCGCGTCGAGGACATGATCATGCCGCCGCAGTCGCACGGCGTGAAGGTCATCTCGATCGGCATGTTCACCCCCGGCAACGCCGCAGTGGTCTGGCGCGGGCCGATGCTGCACCGGGCGCTTCAGCAGTTCCTCGCCGACGTCTACTGGGGTGACCTGGACGTCCTGCTGCTCGACCTGCCGCCGGGCACCGGCGACATCGCGATCTCGGTGGCCCAGTTGCTGCCGAACGCGGAGATCCTTGTCGTCACCACGCCGCAGGCGGCCGCCGCCGAGGTGGCCGAGCGGGCGGGTGCGATCTCGCTGCAGACCCACCAGCGGGTGGTCGGCGTGATCGAGAACATGTCCTGGCTGGAGATGCCGGACGGCTCCCGGATGGAGGTCTTCGGGGCCGGTGGCGGCGCGGCGGTGGCCGAGTCGCTGACCCGCACGATCGGCGCGCAGGTGCCGGTGCTGGGGCAGATCCCGCTGGACACCCGGGTCCGCGAGGGCGGCGACGCCGGTCAGCCGATCGTGCTGGCGCAGCCGGACGCCCCTGCCGCGAAGGCGCTGTTCGAGGTCGCCGACCGCCTGGCCGTCCGCCGCGAGTCCCTGCTCGGCAAGCCCCTGGGCCTCAAGCCGGCCGGCCGCTGACCCTCACCCACCGCTCCCTTCCCACCGCCCCTTCCCGCCGCACGCGGGAGGGGGCGGTCCCGTCCCCAGGGCCGGTCCCGTCCCCGGGCACGGTCCCGCTCCCGGGGTCGATCATGAGGTTGACGGTCGCCGGAGCGGCGTGTCGCGCCGTCAACCTCATGATCGACGGCGCGATCGGCGGGAGGGCGTGCGGTCAGGTGGCGTCGTCGTAGGACGGGCGGGGGGCCGGGGGCGCGGGGGTGGGGGTGCTGGTGGCCACCCTCGGGGTACGCAGATCGGCGGCCTTTGCCACGTCCTTCAGCTCGTCGTGCACGCCTGTGACGTCCGAGCGCAGGTTGTCGTACATGCTCTGGAGCGGCTTGCGGATCGCCTGCTCGTCGTCCTCGCTGAGCAGGTGCTTGCGGATGAACGCCTTGGGGTGCAGATCCTCCAGCTGGATGTCCGTACCCAGCTCGCGGCTCAGGTCACCGGTCGCGTTGCGCGCCATGTTGCGCAGGTTGCGGACCATCCGGAGGCCGTCGTTGATCACGTTGGGCAGCCGATCGCCGAAGATCAACAGCGCCAGGAGCAGCAGGACGCCGATCTCCCACCAGTTCAGGTTCTCGAACACCGCGGCCTCCTCGTCCGTGTGAGGGCAAGACTACGCACGTCAGGTGACCATCGGGGAGGGGGTGACGGGTCCTCACTTCGCATCCGCGGCGAGCGTCACCGACGCGTTCTGCCGCGACGACCCGCGCCGGTACTCGACTGTCACCACGGAACCGGGCGCGTACTTGCGCACGAGGGCCACCAGGTCGGTCGGATCGGTCATCGGATGGCCGTCCAGCCGGAGCACCACGTCCCCGGTACGCAGTCCGGCCGCCGCCGCCGGGCCGGCCGGCTCGACCGCGTTGAGGCGTACGCCGCCGCCGGTGGCGCCGGTGCCGCCGACCTGGGCGCCGATCACCGTACGCCGGGCCTTGCCGGTGCCGATGATGTCCTCGGTGATCCGCTTCGCCTGGTTGATCGGGATGGCGAAGGCGAGGCCGATGTTGCCGGCCTCCTGCCCGTCGGCCACCAGCGACTTGATCGTCGAGTTCACCCCGACCACCCGCCCGGCGCCGTCCACCAGCGGGCCGCCCGAGTTGCCGTGGTTGACAGCGGCGTCGGTCTGGATCGCCGCGTAGTAGCGGGTCGGCCCGCCCGGCTCGCCGGCCTGCATCGTCCGGTCCAGCGCGCTCACGATGCCGGCGGTGACGGTGTTGGCGAGCGACAACGGTGACCCGATGGCGAGCACCGGGTCACCGACGGCGAGCGCGTCGGAGTCGCCGAACTGCACCGGGGTCAGCCCGCTGCGCGAGACCTTGATCACGGCGAGGTCCGACTCCGGATCCTGCCCGACCACGGTGCCGGCGGCGGTGCTGCCGTCGTTGAACACGACAGTGGCCTTGCCGGGGCCGTCGGCGACCACGTGGTCGTTGGTGACGATGTGACCCTCGCTGGTCACCACGAAGCCGGAGCCCTCGCTGGTGCCGCCGAGGCTGACCACCCGGATGGTGACCACGCTGGGCAGGACCCGCTCGGCCACCCCGGCCAGCGACTCGGGCTTGCGCTGGGCCAGCGCCGGGGCCTGCCCGGTCTGCGCACCGATCGTCGGCACGTCACCGCCGCGCAGGAAGGCGTACGTCAGGGCGCTGCCGAGAGAACCGGCCAGCAGCGCCGTGACCAGGGAGATCAGCACCACCTGGCGCAGCCCCGGCCGGGTCGGCAGGTCCGGGTCGGTGACCGGCTCCGGCTCCCCCGCACCGGACGCCGGGGCCGCCGGGATCACCACGGCGGCGGGCGCGTACGGATCCCGCCACGGGTCGGCCAGCGCGTCGGACCACCACGGCGACGTCGCCTGACCCGGGCCGTCCTGCGGCGGTCGTCCGGACGCCGGCCCACCCGGTGCCGGCGATCCGCCGGGCCGCCGCCAGTCCCAGCCGTCGGTCACGTCGGTGCCTCCCACTCCGTCCCGCTGGCCCCGCGCCGACGGCCGGCGGAGCCGGACGACAGTGACGCGCGGGACGCATCCAGGATTACACGGATGACGCGAACGGAGTCAGGGGTTGCCGACCGTGAGCACTCCGCGGCGGACTCGCGGCTGCGCCGGTACCGGCCCGCCTCTACGCTCACAGTGCATACCGCCCCTCGCACCAGTCCGCCCCTCGGAGGTGTCCCATCGCCACGGTCGCCGGTCACGGCAGTTCGACGGCCCAGGCGCTCCACTTCGCCGAGTCTTTCGTCACCGAGGATCTCGTGCTGCGCACGGCCCGCGCCCTCGCCCACGAGGTGGGGGTGGAGGCGGTCACGCCCGGGTCGGGTGCCGCCCTGCGGCTGCTCGCCGCCGCCGGCAACGCCCGAGCCGTGGTGGAGATCGGCACCGGCACCGGGGTGAGCGGCGTGTGGCTGCTGCGCGGCATGCGCCCCGACGGCGTGCTCACCACGATCGACGTCGAGGTCGAATACCAGCGCATCGCCCGGCGGCTGTTCCAGGAGGCGGGCTTCCCGTCGGGGCGCACCCGGATCATCACCGGCCGGGCGCTCGACGTGCTGCCGCGGCTCGCGGACGGTGCCTACGACCTGGTCTTCGTGGACGCGGTGGCGACCGGCTTCGCCGCGTACGTGGACGCGGCGCTGCGGCTGCTGCGCCCCGGCGGCGTGCTCGCGCTCAACGGCGCGCTGGCGGCCGGCCGGATCGGCGACCCGGCCGCGCGGGACGTCGAGACGGTCACCGTACGGGAGACGATCAAGGCGATCCGCGAGTCGGAGAACTGGGTGCCCGCGCTGCTGCCGGTCGGCCACGGTCTGCTCGCCGCCGTCAAGGCCTGACCAGGCTGATCAGGCGTGCCCTGCACGCCTGATCAGCCCAGCGTCGCCAGCCAGCGCAGCAGCCCGCGCACTCCCCAGCCGGTGGCGCCCTTGACCAGTTCGCCGTGCGTGTCGTCGGACCACGACGGCGCGGACATGTCCAGGTGCGCCCACCGGTCCCGCAGGTCGCCGGTGAACTCCCGCAGGAACAGCGCGGCGACCACCGAACCGGCGCCCTGCGCCGGGGAGCTGTGCAGGTCGGCGATCTCGCTGGCCAGATACTCCACGTAGTCGTCGGCCAGCGGCATCCGCCAGGCCCGCTCGCCGGCCGCGGTGATCGCGTCGAGCAGGCCGGCCGCGAGCGCGTCGTTCTCGCTGTAGAGCGCGGCGTGCCGCTTGCCCAGGGCGACGGCGTTCGCGCCGGTCAGCGTCGCCAGGTCGATCAGCACGTCGGGCTTCAGCTCGCGGACCGCGTACGCCAGCGCGTCGGCGAGCACCAGCCGGCCCTCGGCGTCGGAGTTGGTGCTCTCGCTCGTCAGCCCGCCGTAGTGCCGGATCACGTCGCCGGGGCGGAACGCCGAGCCGCTGACCATGTTCTCGGCGAGCGGGGCGAGCGTGGTGACCCGGACCGGCAGGCGCAGTTCGGCGGCGCCGAGCGTCGCGGCGATCACGGCGGCGGCACCGGCCATGTCCTTGCGCATGAGCTTCATGGCCGGCACCGGCTTGATCGAGATGCCGCCGGTGTCGAACGTGATGCCCTTGCCGACGAGCACCACGTGGGTACGCGCGCCGTCGGGCCGCCAGTCCAGCTCCACCAGGCGCGGGCCGCTCGCGGAGCCGCCGCCGACGGCGAGGAGACCGCCGAAGCCCTCGGCCGCCAGCTCCTCCGGGCCGCGTACCCGCAGGTGCAGGCCGGGGCGCCCGGACGCGGCCTCGGCCACCTGCGCGGCGAACCACTCCGGGTTCTTGGTGGACGAGGGCATGTTGGTCAGGTCCCGGGCGAGCCGGGTCGTCTCGGCGGTGGCCCGGGCGGCGTCGAGCGTGCCGGCAAGAGCGTCCGGGTCGTCGACGAGCACCGACACCTCGGCCAGGGCGGGACGCTTGCCGGCCTCGGTGAGACGGAATCGGTACGAGCCGAGCAGCAGCCCTTCGGCGAGGCCACGCAGCGCCGCCGTCGCCTCGCCGGGAAGCGCGATGGTGATCTGCGTCTCATCCTTCGCCGCGCGGGCCAGCGCCGCTCCGGCGGTACGCCAGTCGCGCTCGTCGCCCTCGCCGACGCCCAGAAGCCACAGCCGCGCCGGGGAGCCACCGGGACGCAGGTGCTCGCGTACCTCGCCGGCCGCGCCGGTGAGCCGGGTGGCGGGCAGGACGGCTGCGGCCTCGGCAGGGACGTCGTCGCCGAGCGGCACGGCGGTCGGGACCAGGCGGGCCGTGGAGGCCGGCGAGACCGTGGGGTCCGGCGAGGCCAGGGAGTCCGGGGAGTCCGGCCCTCCGGGACGGACGGGCAGGACGAGAGCGTCGGGCCCTGCGGGCCCACTCACCAGACGAATGACCAGCACGCTGGACCGTACCTCCGAAATGGGTTGAACGGGCACATTCCCCCACGCAGCCGTCGAGGAAAGACCCTGAGCCACCGGGCATGCCGGTGGCTCAGGGTAGGACGAACCGCCCGCACGGCGGACGCCGTGCGGGACACTCCTCGAATCAGCCCGCGGCCGCCTTCAGCGCGTCACCGAGCGCGGTGGCCTCGTCGGGAGTCATCTCGACGACGAGCCGGCCACCACCCTCCAGCGGGACTCGCATGACGATGCCCCGGCCCTCCTTGGTGACTTCCAGCGGACCGTCGCCCGTCCGCGGCTTCATCGCCGCCATGTTGTCTCCCCTCAGACCTACACCAGGGTCGGTGAGTTGCCCCACAGCCACTTCGCCATCGCCATCCGCAACCATCGCGGAAGGCTCGACCAACGATTTTCCCTGATGAACACCGCCGGACCCAAACCGAAGCAGCATTGATGTAACAGCATCTAGCTTATCTTGGATAGGCCTGTCACAATGTGCGGTCATGCAGGCACGGTCGGCACTCTTCGACCTGTACGGCGACCACCTCCGGGCCCGGGGTGGCCGCGCACCGGTTGCCGCCCTGGTCAAGCTGCTCGCCCCGCTCGGGATCGCCCCACCGGCGGTACGCACCGCGGTCTCCCGGATGGTCCGTCAGGGCTGGCTGGAACCGCTCCGTCTGGCGTCCGGACCGGGATATTCGATCACCCCGAAGGCGGCACGTCGACTCGACGAGGCGGCGTCCCGGATCTACCGGACCGGACGGCACAGCTGGGACGGACGGTTCGATCTCCTGGTGCTCACCGCGCCCTCGTCCCGCCGGGACCGGCAGCGGCTCGCCGCGAACCTCGCCTTCCTCGGCTACGGCACGCTCGACGACTGCACCTGGGTGGCCACCCGCCCGGGTGAGGACGTCGACCTGCTGCTCGACGAGGCGGGCGTGCGCTACGAGCGGTTCACCGCAGCGCACGCGGCCGGCACCCCCGGCGCGATGGGCGTGGTCCGCCGCGCCTGGGACCTGGCCGAGATCGGGCGGGCGTACGAGCGGTTCGTCGCCGAGCAGAAGCCGCTGCTCTCCGGCGTCACTGTGCGCAGCAGCGACGAGGACGCGTACGCGGCCCGATTCCGGCTCGTGCACGCATGGCGTACGTTCCTGTTCCGGGATCCGCAACTGCCCCCGGCACTGCTGCCCGAGCGCTGGCCGGGCACCAGCGCGGCCAGCTTCTTCGACCGGCACGCGGCCCGGCTCCGGCCGGCCGCCGACCGGTACGTCGAGCAGTGCCTCGACACCGGCAACCGCCTCGCCCGACAGAAGGGTCGTTAGAACGTGACCGAGCCGCTGCTCGTCGACCGCACCGACGCCGTCGTCACCCTGACGCTGAACCGCCCGACGGCGATGAACTCGCTCGACGTGGCGCTCAAGGAGGCGCTCCGGGACACGCTGGCCGAGCTGGAGACCGACCGGTCCTGCCGGGCGGTCGTGCTCGCCGGCGCGGGCGGCTCGTTCAGCGCCGGGCAGGACCTGCGCGAGCACGTGCGGACGCTGGAGACCTCGGACGCCGACCCGCTGGCCACGGTCCGGGCGCACTACAACCCGATCGCCGCCCGGCTGGCCAACCTGCCCAAGCCGGTGGTCGCCGCGGTGCGCGGGATGGCCGCCGGGGCCGGCGCCTCGCTGGCGTTCCTGGCCGACTTCCGCATCGGCGGCCCGAAGACCCGGTTCCTGATGGCGTTCGCCGGGGTGGGCCTCGCCGCCGACACCGGCGCCTCCTGGACGCTGCCCCGCCTGGTCGGTCACGCCAAGGCCGTCGAGCTGCTGATGCTCGCCGAGCCGGTCGGCGCCGAGGAGGCCTGCCGGCTGGGCCTGCTGACCAAGCTGGTGGACGACGACGAGCAGGTGCTCCCGACCGCGCAGGAACTGGCCGCCCGGCTCGCCGCCGGCCCGACCGTCGCGTACGGGGCGATCAAGCGTCAGCTCTCCATCGCCGACGCGGGCACGCTCGCCGACGCGCTGGCCGCCGAGGCGCAGGCCCAGGCGATCTGCGGCGCCACCGCCGACCACCGGGCCGCCACGACGGCGTTCGTCGCCAAGCAGAAGCCGGTCTTCGAGGGACGCTGACCGCCCCGGTCGGCCCCGGAGGTCAGTCGTCCTCTTCCGGATCCTGGTTGGCCTCGACGCCGAGCACGAACGCCTGCATGGCCAGCTCGTCGCCGTACGGCGAGACGAACGCCGGCAGC
Organism: Micromonospora sp. CNZ297; assembly: GCF_007827625.1. Classification (NCBI taxonomy): domain Bacteria; kingdom Bacillati; phylum Actinomycetota; class Actinomycetes; order Micromonosporales; family Micromonosporaceae; genus Micromonospora; species Micromonospora sp. CNZ297. Next base: position 217,466 of record NZ_VISU01000010.1, read on the forward strand.
TCCCGCGGGCCCAGCTCCTGCACGTAGGACCAGAAGATCCGCACCGCCTCGGCGCGCGACGCGGCCTCGATCGGCAGGTCCAGGCTGACCAGCCAGGTGCTGCGGGCGGGCGGCGGGCCGAGCCGGTCGGCCAGCGACCGCCAGCGGGCCGGGTCGAGCGCCACGACCGGGCCGTCCGGCGCCGGGCCGTCGACCGGCACCGGCTCGTCGAGCACCCGCCGGGTGTACGTGACCACGAGCGACCCGGCCACCGCGTCGGACTGCGGATCGTCCGGGTCCTCCCGGGTCTCGGACGACGCGAGCGCGACCCGGCCGAGCGCGACCAGGCGCAGCGGCTCGTCGACGAGCACTGCCACCCGGTCACCGGGCCGGGGGCGGGCCGCCTCGGACAGCCCGGTCAGCTCCAGCGCGTCGTGGTGCACGAGCCGCTCGGCCTCGAAGCGCTCGGCGGGCAGCAGCACCGCCCAGGCTCCGGTCGTGGTCGCACCGTCTGTCGTCCCGCTCGTACGCGGCTCGGTGTCGGTCATGCCCCAATCCCATCACGCCGGAGGTGGCGCGCTCCGTCACACCCCGGCCCGGTCACCGCTCACGTGGCAGTCGGCCAGGTGGTCGTCGACCATGCCGGTGGCCTGCATCAGCGCGTAGGCGGTCGTGGGGCCGACGAACCGGAAGCCCCGCTTCTTGAGCGCCTTGGCCATCGCCACGGACTCCGGGCTGGTGGCCGGCACCTCGGCGAAGGACCGGGGACGCGCGGCCCGGGGCGGGGGCGCGAAGGACCAGAGCAGCGCGGAGAGGCCCTCGGGCAGCTCCGACGCGGCCCGGGCGTTCGCGATCGCCGCCTCGATCTTGGCCCGGTTGCGGACGATCCCCGCATCGGCCATCAGCCGGGTCACGTCGGCCTCGCCGTAGCGGGCCACCGACTCGATCCGGAAGCCGGCGAAGGCGTCCCGGAACGCCTGCCGCTTGCGCAGGATGGTCAGCCAGGACAGGCCGGACTGGAACGCCTCCAGCGTCAGCCGCTCGTAGAGCGCGTCGTCGCCGCGCAGCGGCCGGCCCCACTCGTCGTCGTGGTAGACGGCGTAGTCGGGGGTGCTCGCCCCCCACGCGCAGCGCGGCAGCCCGTCGGCGCCGGTCACCAGGTCAGTCACGGCGTCCACGATAGGCCGGGCCACCGACAGCCCCGCCGCGCCAACGACCGCCCGTCAGGGCAGGCGGCCCTGCTCGACCAGCCGGGCGAACTTCTTCAGCGCCTGGGTGAGGCTGAACTTCGAGCCGGGCCAGAGCACCGGCCACGCCACCCGGCCGGCCGCCCCGCCCGGCAGGTGGAACCACTCGTGCCAGACCACCTGCGTGCGGTCGCGGTCCATCGGGGTGCAGCGCAGCACGCCGGGGCCGCGCAGCAGTTTGCCGCAGTGCACCACGCCGACCTCGTAGGGCGCGTCGACCCGGACCACACGCATCTCGTCGCGGAGCACGGCCGGGCCGAGCGCGGTGACCGCCTCGACCAGGCTCCCCTCGCCGCCGTCGCCCTCGACCACCCGGACCCGGGTCAGCGGGATCCAGTCCGACTGCCGCTCCCACGCGGTGAGCGCGGCGAACACCCGGTCGGCCGGGGCCTCGACGATCACCGTGGCGGTGACCTCGGCGGCGCCCCGGCGGGACGCCTCGGTGAAGTCGTCGGCCGGCCGGCCGGCGCCGGTCACGCCGACTCCGAGCGGACCACCGAACCGCGCTCCCGGTCGTCGTCGGCCGGACCGGCCGCGATCCCGTTCGCCGGGGAGACGGTGTCCTCGGTCGCCGCGGCGGCGGGGGCCTCCGCCACGCCCGCCTCGGCCGGGGCGCGTCCGGCCCGGCCGTCGGCGTCGGTGCGACCCGGCTGCCCGTCGGTGTCGGTCCGGGCCGGCGGCTCGGGCGCGGACAGGTCGATCACCACCGGCTCGGGGGTGGACGGGTCGGGTGCCTGCTCGGTCTCGGGACGGGTCGCGGCGGCCTCCTCGCGCGCCCGGCGCAGCGCGTCGGCGTCCTCGGTACGCCCGTCCCGCAGGGCCGCGTTCTCCGCCTCCAGGACGCCGATCAGCTCGGTCTTGTAGCCGATGTCGTACGCCGCCCGGCGCAGCGCCGCGTCGACCTGGCTCATCCGGTAGCCGCGCAGCGCCGTGTCGAAGCGGACGTCGGACACGTCCGACTCGTCGAGCGGACGGCTGCCGGGCAGGGGCACGGCCCGCCCGTCCGGCTCGGCCGGCGTGAGGCCCGGATCCTTGCCGGAGACGAGCACCGTCACCCCGAACACCACAGCCGCGACGGTCAGCGCGACGACCAAGAGGAGCAGAACCTCACCCATGCACAGATCGTGGCATGCGGGCCGGGATCGGGCGAGCCCTCCGGGACGTCCGGTCGGTAAATGCGTCCGGCGCACGGGACCGGCACGGGCGGCGCGGGCGGGACCGGATAGCGTCGGACCGGCCGGTGCGGTCCGGCGGCGAGGAGGCGGGCATGACCGGGGCGTTGCGGCTGGGCGGACGGGCGTTCGGCCCCGGTGAGCTGGTGGTGATGGCGATCGTCAACCGCACCCCGGACTCGTTCTTCGACCGCGGCGCCACCTTCGCCCAGGACAGCGCGCTTCGCGCGGTGGAACGCGCGGTGGACGAGGGCGCCGAGATCATCGACATCGGCGGGGTGAAGGCCGGGCCGGGCGACGAGGTGGACGTGGCCGAGGAGATCCGCCGGACGGTGGACACCATCGCGGCGGTCCGGTCCGCCTTCCCGGATGTGGTCATCTCCATCGACACCTGGCGTGCCGAGGTGGCCGTGGAGGCGGTCGCGGCCGGTGCGGACCTGCTCAACGACACCTGGTCGGGGGCGGACCCCGCGCTGGCCCGGGTCGCCGCGGCGACCGGCGCCGGGCTGGTCTGCTCGCACGCGGGCGGGCTCGCCCCGCGTACCCGGCCGCACCGGGCCGCCTTCGACGACGTGGTGGCCGACGTGGTCGGCACCGTGACCGGGCTGGCCGAGCGCGCGGTCGGGCTGGGTGTGCGCCGGGACGGCATCCTGATCGACCCGGCGCACGACTTCGGCAAGAACACCCGGCACTCGCTGGAGATCACCAGGCGGCTGGCGGAGCTGACCGACACCGGCTGGCCGCTGCTGGTGGCCCTGTCGAACAAGGACTTCATCGGCGAGACGCTCGACCTGCCGGTGCCCGAGCGGCTGGAGGGGACGCTCGCCGCCACGGCGGTCTCGGCCTGGCTCGGCGCCCGGGTGTTCCGCGCCCACCAGGTCCGCGAGACCCGCCGGGTGCTGGACATGGTGGCGTCGATCCGGGGCGACCGGCCGCCGGCGGTGACCCGCCGCGGGCTGGCCTGACGGGCCGGTCCGGCGCGTCAGGTCCAGCGCAGGACGCCGCGCCGCCAGGCGTAGAGGATGCCGAGCGCGACGATCGCCACGAAGACGCCCATCTCCACGACGGTGGTGGCGCCGAAGCCGGGCCGGTCGAAGACCAGGGCCCACGGGAACAGGAAGACCGCCTCGACCGCGAAGAGCACGTAGAGATACGCGTAGACGTAGTACCGGATCTGCATCTGGGCCCAGTCGCCGCCGACCGGGTCGAGACCGCACTCGTACGAGGCCCGCTTGCCCCACGGCTCGGCCGGACGGCTCGGACGTAACACCCGGTTCGCGGAGAACGCCGTCACGAAGAAGAGCACGGCGGCGAGCAGCAGCAGACCGAGCGTGGCGTACGAGCCGAGATATCCGGTCACGACCGGAGCGTACCGGTCCCGTCCAGATGTCCCGGACACGTTACGAATTCGTTTCCTCGCAGGACTAGTGCTTGATGGCAAGTATCACCGAATAATGGGATCTCATTGATCGTCCCGGAGGACAGATGGCCCGCCCCCGCGTTGCGCCCGTTCGGCGGGTCGCGCTCCGCCGTACCCTCGCGCTGCTGGCGCCCGCGCTCGTCGCGGCGCTGGTGGCGGTGGCGCCGGCCGGGGCCGACGCTCACCCGGGGCCGACCGCCGCGCTCCGGCTGATCGAGCCGGTGGAGCCGGGCGGCGAGCCCGGCGGCGAGCCCGGCGGCGAGCCGACCGAGCCCGCGCCCACCGGCGAGCCCACGACCACCGCGACGGCCCCACCGCCCACCGAGCCGCCGCCGCCGGCCACCACGCCCCCGGCGCCGGTCACCACCTCGCCGGCCCCGCCGACGAGCGCGCCCGCCGAACCGGCGCCGACCACCGCCGCGCCGGCCACCACGGCACCGGCACCCCCGCCGGTCGTGCCGCCGGTCAAGACCCCGCCGCCACCGCCGGCGCAGCCGGCCGGCGGGCCCCTGGGGGTACGCGTGAACACCGAGGACGTGGCCCTCCCGCCGGCCTACTGGAACGCCGACGCCACGGTGGCCACGCTGCGGGTGACGGTGACCAACACCGGCGGGCGGGCGGAGCGGATCAGCCTGGGCTACACGCTGCCGCCGGGGCTGACCGACGCGGGCACCCCGGGCTGCGAGCCCTCCGGCGGCGGCAACCACCGCTGCGTCGGGTGGGACGCGGAGCCGGGCGCCCGGTTCAGCGCGACCATCCGGGTCCGGGTCGACGGCGACGCCTGGCGGACCATGCCGCTGGCCGGATCGGTCCAGGTCACCGCCGTCGCGCCCGGTGTGACCGGCGCGGCGTACGACGACGAGGGCTTCGCGGTGCTGTTCCCGCCCGGGCCGCCGGTGCCCGGCATCTCGCTGCGCGCCGACGAGGTGCTGTTCGACATCAGCGGTGCGCCCAGCACGCTCACCGTCCGGCTGGGCAACACCGGCAAGGTCGACGCGGCGGGCCGGATCGAGGTGCTCCTGCCCGAAGGGGTGACGGTGGCCGGCACCGAGAGCGGCTGCGCCCCGGTGTCGGCCGACCGGACCCGCTGCGAACTGGGCACGCTGGCGGCCGGGCGGACCGCGACCGTACGGCTGACGCTGGCGGCCTCAGCGGAGGCGCAGCGACGGGCGCCCCTGTCCGGCGCGGTGATCGGCCGGCTCGACCCGCGTAGCGGGCGCGACCGGCAGGTGCAGATGAGCTTCCGGATCAGCGCGGCGGCGGCGGACGCCGTCCCGCCCGGCGGGGCGCCGGCCCCGACCGGCTCGCAGGGCGTGCTCGTCGCCGCCGGCGAACGGGACGGCGACGACACCTCGGTCCGGGGGACCGCCGTCGCGTTGATCGCCGTGTCCGGTCTCCTGGTCGTGCTCGCACTGACTCTGGCGACCCGTTCGCTGCGCCGCCGCAGCGACATCACCGTGCCGGAGCGTCCGATCACCGACCGGTGATCATGGATATGTGGTGATCTGGGTTACGGGCCCAGGTACTAAACGCTGCAAAGCAGGGCATACAGCGGCCCGATCCAGTCCCATACGTCGGACCTCGACCAAGGTGGTCCTAACGTGGCGACGTAGGCTCTGACGTGAGAATCGGAGCGGGCCGGGCCGGCGAGGGCGACGGCGCTCAGTTAAGCGAGGTGCGGGTGTGACCAAGCAGATCCGTCAGCTGGACCGGGTGGTCATCCGGTTCGCCGGTGACTCCGGCGACGGCATGCAGCTCACCGGCGACCGGTTCACCTCGGAGACGGCGCAACTGGGCAACGACATCTCCACGTTGCCCAACTTCCCCGCCGAGATCCGCGCTCCCGCCGGGACTCTGCCCGGCGTGTCGAGCTTCCAGGTGCACTTCGCCGACTACGACATCCTGACCCCGGGTGACGCGCCGAACGTGCTGGTGGCGATGAACCCGGCCGCGCTGAAGGCCAACCTGGCCGACCTGCCGCGCGGGGCCGACATCATCGTCAACACCGACGAGTTCACCCGGCGCAACCTGGCGAAGGTCGGCTACGCGGCCAGCCCGCTCGACGACGACTCGCTCGCCGGGTACGCGGTGCACCCGGTGGCGCTCACCTCGATGACGATCGGCGCGCTGGCCGAGCACGACGTGTCCAAGAAGGACGCCGAGCGGGCCAAGAACATGTTCGCGCTCGGGTTGCTGAGCTGGATGTACTCCCGTCCGTACGAGTCCACGCTGCGCTTCCTGGAGCGCAAGTTCGCGGCCCGCCCCGAGCTGGTGGCGGCGAACGTGGCCGCGTTCCGGGCCGGCTGGAACTTCGGCGAGACCACCGAGGACTTCTCCGTCCGGTACGAGGTCAAGCCGGCCAAGATGCTGCCGGGCACGTACCGGAACATCACCGGCAACGCGGCGCTGTCGCTGGGCCTGGTGGCCGCCGGGGTGCGCTCCGGGCTGCCGGTGTTCCTCGGCGCGTACCCGATCACGCCGGCCTCGGACATCCTGCACGAGCTGAGCAAGCACAAGAAGTTCGGCGTGGTCACCATGCAGGCCGAGGACGAGATCGCGGCGGTCGGTGCGGCGCTCGGCGCGTCGTACGGCGGCTCGCTCGGTGTGACCACCACGAGCGGCCCGGGTGTGGCGCTCAAGAGCGAGACGATCTCCCTGGCGGTGGCGCTGGAACTGCCGCTGGTCATCGTCGACGTGCAGCGGGCCGGGCCGTCCACCGGCATGCCCACCAAGACCGAGCAGGCCGACCTGAACATGGCCCTGTACGGCCGGCACGGCGAGGCGCCGGTCGCGGTGATCGCGCCGAAGTCGCCGTCGGACTGCTTCCACGCGGCGCTGGAGGCGGCCCGGATCGCGCTGACCTACCGCACCCCGGTGATCCTGCTGTCGGACAACTACGTCGCCAACGGCTCCGAGCCGTGGCTGCTGCCCGACGTGGAGTCGCTGCCCGACCTGCGGGTCGAGTTCGCCACCGAGCCCAACGGCGAGGACGGCACCACGTTCCTGCCGTACCTGCGGGATCCGCAGACGCTGGCCCGCCCGTGGGCGGTGCCCGGCACGGCCGGTCTGGAGCACCGGATCGGCGGCCTGGAGAAGGCCGACAAGACCGGCGACATCTCGTACGACCCGGCGAACCACGACTTCATGGTGCGGACCCGGGCGGCCCGCATCGAGACCATCCCGGTGCCGGACGTCGAGGTGGAGGACCCGGACGGCGACGCCCGGGTGCTGGTGCTGGGCTGGGGCTCGACGTACGGGCCGATCGGCGCCGCCTGCCGTGGCCTGCGCCAGCGCGGGCTCTCGGTGGCCCAGGCCCACCTGCGGCACCTGGCCCCGATGCCGGCGAACCTCGGCGAGGTGCTGGGCCGCTACGACAAGGTGGTCGTACCGGAGATGAACCTCGGCCAGCTCGCCCACGTGATCCGGGCGAAGTACCTGGTCGACGCGATCGGCTACAACCAGGTCCGCGGCCTGCCGTTCACGGCCGCCGAGCTGGAGACGATGCTGGAAGAGGTCCTGAAGAATGCCTGAGCCCGTCGCCCTCAAGCTCACCGCCAAGGACTTCAAGTCCGACCAGGAGGTGCGCTGGTGCCCCGGTTGCGGTGACTACGCCATCCTGGCGGCCGTACAGGGCTTCATGCCGGAGCTGAACATCCCCCGGGAGAACATCGTCTTCGTCTCGGGCATCGGCTGCTCGTCGCGCTTCCCGTACTACATGAACACGTACGGGATGCACTCGATCCACGGCCGCGCCCCGGCGATCGCCACCGGCCTGTCGGTGTCCCGGCCGGACCTGTCGGTCTGGGTGGTCACCGGTGACGGCGACGCGCTCTCCATCGGCGGCAACCACCTGATCCACGCGCTGCGCCGCAACGTGAACCTCAAGATCCTGCTGTTCAACAACCGGATCTACGGGCTGACCAAGGGCCAGTACTCGCCCACCTCCGAGGTCGGCAAGATCACCAAGTCGACGCCGGTCGGGTCGGCGGACGCCCCGTTCAACCCGCTGTCGCTGGCGCTCGGCGCCGAGGCGACGTTCGTGGCCCGGACGATCGACTCGGATCGCAAGCACCTCCAGTCGGTGCTGCGGGCCGCCGCCCAGCACGAGGGTTCGGCGTTCGTGGAGATCTACCAGAACTGCAACATCTTCAACGACGGCGCGTTCGACCCGCTGAAGGAGCCGGCCACCCGGGACGACTTCCTGATCCGGCTGGAGCACGGGCAGCCGATCACGTTCGGCAAGGACGGGCAGTTCTGCGTCGTCCACCCGCCCGGTGGCTTCGGGCTGGAGGTCCGGGAGACCACGAACACCCCGGCCGACGAGATCGTCGTGCACGACGCGGGCGTGGCCGACCCCGCGTACGCGTTCGCGCTGTCCCGCCTGCCCGGCCTGGACCTGAGCAACACCCCGATCGGGGTGTTCCGGTCGGTGGACCGTCCCTCCTACGACAGCGTGGTGCAGGAGCAGGTCGCGGCCGCCAAGGCCACCGTCGACCAGACCCCGGAGCAGCAGCTCTCCGCGCTGCTCGGCAGCGGCGACACCTGGACGATCCTCTGATCCGCCGCTGACCCGTCACGCCGAAGGGCGGGCCGTTCCCCCGCGGAACGGCCCGCCCTTCACGTGTGACGCGGCCCGGTCAGGCGGCCGCCGAGGCGGGCACCCACAGCTCGTCGACGGCCCGCTCGGCCGCGGCGAGGCTCTGCTCGAACAGCGGGATCAGCTCGGCCATGGCCGGGTTGACCGGGGCCAGGGTCAGCTCGGCGCAGATGAACCGCGGCTCCAGGCCGGTCAGGGACAGGCCGTGCGGCAGCCACGGCTCGGCGTGGTCCCAGCCCTCCCGCGGGGTGCCCGCGCCGTACCCGCCGCCGCGGCTGACCAGGACGACGAACTGGCGGTCGCCGAGCAGCCCGGCGTTCGTGACCGGGTCGTACGCGATGCCGGGGGCGATCAGGTGGTCGACCCAGGACTTCACGCTGCTGGGCGGACCGTAGTTGTAGAGCGGGAGCCCGAGCAGGACCGTGTCGGCCCGCTTCACCTCGGCCACGACCTCCTCGGTCAGCCGCCAGGACGCCTGCTGCTCGGGCGTGTGCTGATCCGGCGGCACCATGCGCGCGAGGCCGCTCGCCGTGTCGAGGTGCGGAAGCGGGTTCTGACCCAGGTCGCGGTAGGTGACGGTGCCGTCCGGATGGGCGGCGCGCCACGCGGCGGCGGCGCGGGCGGTGAGCCGCCGGCTGACCGAACGCTCCCCGGTGATGCTCGAGTCGATGTGCAACAGGCGAGCCATTTCTTCCTCCTCCATAGATCGTTCGTGTAGGACCAACTATTTATAGCAGGTCGATGTTCCCCAGGCCGCGTAAACTGGGTCACATGTCCGCCGCACCGGTCGAGGAGTCCGAGCGCCGCTCCGGGCCTTTGCTCGACCACCTGGCCCGGCGGATGCGGCTGCGCTCGGAGTCGGTGCTCGCCCCGCTGGGCCTGCGCCCTCGCCACCTGGTGGCGCTCACCGTGCTGCGCGACGCCGGCGGAATCAGCCAGCAGGCGCTCGCCGGCACGCTCCAGATCGACAGCACGAACGTGGTCGGCCTGCTCAACGACCTGGAGGCGGACGGCCTGGCCGAGCGCCGCCGCTCCCCGGAGGACCGCCGCCGGCACGAGGTACGCCTCACCGAGGCGGGCACGAAGCGACTGCGCGAGGCGGAGTGCGCGCTCGCGGGGGCGGAGGAGGAGGTCCTCGGCGCGCTGGCTCCGGGCGAGCGGGACCTGCTCTACGACCTGCTGCGACGGGCCACCCAGGGCCGGTCGTCGACCTGCGGCGAAGTGATCGCGGAGGGCGGCCCGGGCACCTGCTGACCGCTGGCGCTCAGCGGGGCGAGGGTCAGATCGCGGTGGTGGCCTGCGGCCGGTCGTCCCGGACGTGGACGAGCATGTCGCCGGTCTCGATCACCGCGCCGGCGCGGTCGTTGAGCGTGACCACCTTGCCCCGGCGGACCAGCGCGATGACCAGCGACTCCAGCTCGCGCGGGGAGCGCCCCACCTCGTCGCGCTCGGCCGACCGCATGGCCAGCGCCATGCCCTGACCCGGGGTGAGCAGGTCCTCCACGACGTCGATCAGGGGCGGGGCCGAGGTGGACAGGCCGAGCAGCCGCCCGGCCGTGGCCGACGAGACGATCACGTGGTGCGCGCCGCTCTGCTTGAGCAGCGGCGCGTTCTCCGCCTCCCGGACCGCCGCGATGATGCGTACCTGACCGGCGGTGAGCTGCCGGACCGTGAGCGCCACCAGCACCGACGCGTCGTCGCTGTCCGTCGCGATGATGACCGACTTCGCGGTACGCACGTGCGCCTGCTCCAGCACCGACGAGCGGGTCGCCGAACCCTCGATCGTCACCAGCCCGTTGGAGGTGGCCTGCCGCAGCGCCGGCCCGCTCCGCTCGACCACCACGATCTTGGACTTGTCCGTGCCGTTCTCCAGCAGGGCGGAGACCGCGCTGCGGCCCTTGGTGCCGTAGCCGCAGATGATGACGTGGTCCTTCACGGTTCTCCTCCACCGCGACAGGCGACGGCCGGTGCGGTACTGCTCGGTCAGGACTTCCAGGGTGGTGCCGACCAGGATGATCAGGAACAGCACCCGGGCGGGGGTGATGAACAGGACGTTCGCCAGCCGCGCCGACGAACTGACCGGGGTGATGTCGCCGTACCCGGTGGTGGAGAGCGAGACCACCACGTAGTAGAAGCAGTCGAGCAGGCTCAGGCCGCTCTCGTCCACGTCGCGGTAGCCGTCGCGGTCGAGCCAGACCACCGCCACCGTGGCGAAGACCAGGCCGAGGGCGGCGAGCAGGCGCAGACTCAGCGCGCTCAGCGGCCCCCGCCGTTGCGCGGGGAAATGGATCACCGTCGGCCCTGCTCCGCCACCGTCGCCTGCACGCCCACAAGATAACGGGTACGTGGGGATTCGGCCCGCCGGGTGCCGAACGGAACGGCCGGGGCGCTTCCGGGGGCGTGGACGGGGCATGATGGGGACGTCCGGGACGGCGACCGCGAGGAGGCCGGCATGTCGTTGCTGCGACGCGTGATCGGCGGGGTGCTCCGGCGCATCCGCCTGCGCCAGGGCCGCACGCTGCGCGAGGTGGCCCTGGCCGCCGGCGTCTCCCTGCCCTACCTCTCCGAGGTCGAACGCGGCCGCAAGGAGGCCTCCTCCGAGGTGCTGGCCGCGATCTGCCGCGCGCTCGGCATCCACCTCGCCGACCTGCTCGAAGAGGCCCGCGACGAGCTGCGCCGGGAGCGTCCGGCCCCGGTCGGCCCCGGGGTCTCGGCGGCCCGCTTCGACCGGGTGCCGACCGCCCGCACCGGGCCACAGCTGCGGGTCGGCCCGCCGCGGCTATCCGTCACGCGCCGCCCGGCCGTGTCTCCCCGCCCACCAGTGACCCGCCGGCCCGCCGTCTCGCTCCGGCCGCACGTCGGCCGCCGCCCGGTCACCGCCACGCCGCTGCTGGGCGGCGCGCTGCGGCCCTTCGGCCTGGTGCCGGCGCCGCTCGGTGCGCCCCTCGACGCCGCCACGCCGATCGGGTTCGCCGGCGGCATCCGGATCTGGCCGGCTCCCTCCGCCCCGGCCGTCCGCCCCCGTCCGCGTACCTCCGTCACTGTCGCCCGGCGGCGGGCCCGCGCGGGCCGGCGGCGGCCGGTCGCCGCGTAGCTTCTGCCCAGGGCGAATCTGCCGCCGGCAGAAAGCCTGGGCCGCACGGGTGCGCCCGGCGGACGCTGGAGACCGCCGGGTTCCCGGGCGGTCCCCCGCCCACCGGCGTACGGAGGTGGGCGGCGATGGGTGGCATCTGGATGCTCGACGAGGGGCAGCCGGCGTTCGGCGACCGGGTCTTCGAGCGGCTGCTGAAGGAGCGGATCATCTTCCTCGGCACCGAGGTCACCGACGCGTCGGCCAACCAGATCTGCGCGCAGATCCTGCTCCTCGCGGCCGAGGACGCGGAGCGCGACATCTTCCTCTACATCAACTCGCCGGGTGGTTCGGTCAGCGCCGGCATGGCCGTCTACGACACCATGCGGTACGTCAAGAACGACGTGGCGACGCTGGCGCTCGGGATGGCCGGCTCGATGGGCCAGTTCCTGCTCTGCGCCGGGGCGGCGGGCAAGCGGTTCGCGCTGCCGCACTCGCGGATCATGATGCACCAGCCGTCCGGCGGGATGGGCGGCACCGCCGCGGACATCACCATCCAGGCCGAGAACATGCTGCACGTGAAGCGCACCATGCAGGAGCTGATCGCCCAGCACAGCGGGCGGACGCTGGAGGAGATCCAGCGCGACTGGGACCGCGACCGCTGGTTCACCGCCGAGCAGGCCCGCGAGTACGGCCTCGTCGACCAGGTGCTCACCCGCGTCGACCAGCTCGCGGCGTGAGCGGGCGCGGCCCGGCCGGTCCCGCACCGGCCGGGCCGCCCTCGCGGTCAGGGGTAGGTGACCACCGTGCTGGTGCCGTACGACCCGACGACAGGCGTGCCGATCTCGTTGATCGTGCGCTCGATGCCGCCGCTGCCGTCCAGGAACACGGTGATCGCGTCGTGGAACCGCACCCCGGCCCGGCGCGGCGCCTCGATCCCCCGGTCGCAGCGGATGTCCACGCCCTGGTTGAAGTACGAGTACACGCCCAGTCCCCACGCCTCGTGCGTGCGGACGTGGTCGGCCACCTTGTACGACGCCCAGCCGTTGCCGGTCGGGCTGCGCCAGGCCGCCTGGCTCGGCGGATCGTAGGGCAGTTCGCTCTGGTAGAACACGGTCCGGCCGCGCTCGCCGTTCCAGATCGTCTGCCAGCGCTGGGAGTGCTCGACGAACAGCCCGTACGCGGTCACGTCGTCGCCGTTGACGATCACGCCGGTGGCAGCGGTGTTCACGGTCCAGCCGATCGTGCCGGCCCGGCCGTGGTCGCCGCGCCAGGCCCAGATGTTGTCGATGAGCGTGTGCCGGCTGTGCACCACCAGACTCGTCACCGCCCGCCCGGCGTACGGGCCGCCGATGCGGAAGAAGACGTCCTGCAGCGAGATCGGGTTCGTGGCGTGCGAACGGTGGCAGTGCCGCGTACCGACCTCGACGAGCACCGGCGACTCGACCGGCCCGGCGTCCACGAGCACTCCGGCGATGCGGACCCCGTCCACGTCCTCGATCCGCAGCGCCGCGTCCCCGCGGTCCGGCACGAGGCTCGGCATGCCGAGGCCGAGCACGACGGTGTCCGGGCGGCGTACCCGCAGGGCCCGGTCCAGGTGGTAGACGCCGGGGGTGAGCAGCAGGTGCCGGCCCCGCGCCAGTTCCGCGTTGATCCGCTTCGCCGAGTCGGTGGGCCGGGCCAGGAAGAACGCCGACAGCGGCAGCGACGGCACCGGCGCGCCGCCGGTGGCCCAGGTGGTGCCGGCGGTGTTCCGGCGCAGGCGCGGTACGGCCACCCGCCAGGCCCCACGGGCGTCGACGAACAGATACGGCTTCTCCCGGGTGACCGGGCTGGTCGGCAGCGTGGTGTACGGCGGGTCGGGGAAGCCCTGCGCGGGCGCGCCGATGACGCCGGAGAAGACCTGGTTCCACACGCCGTTGGTCCACTCGCCGCCGAGTTCGCTGTCCCGGGTGAGCCACTGCTGCTGGGAACCGTTGATGGTGATGCCGTCCACCTTGGAGTCGGCGATGTAGCCGCCGCTGGAGTAGCCGCCGTTGCCGGGTTCCAGCCACAGCACGCCCTTGACGTGCACCCGGCGCATCGGTGACGCCTGCGAGACGGCCCATTGGTTCGACCAGTCCGTCGGCGTGACAGCGAGGTTCTCCGCCGAGCGCCAGAAGTTGGTGAGCGCGGAGATGCCGGCGGGCGAGTTCGGGTCCGGCTGCCCGACCACCCGGACCGCGCCGTGGATCTCCACGTCGTCCGGGTGGGCGCCGAGACCGGCCACAGTCGTGTAGTAGCCGAGCCGGGCGTCCACCTCGTAGCGGCCGGGCTTGAACAGCACGGCGTACCTGTCGAAGCCCATCTCGTTGCGTTCCTGGGCGGTGAACAGCCGGTCCAGCGTGGACTGGATCTCCTCGACCGGCGTGCTGGGGTCGTACACGAAGACGTTCGGGCCGAAGTCGGGCTCGCGGCCGGGGCGCGCGGCCGGCGATGCGGCCGGGGACGCAGCCGCGGCGCCGGCCGGGAGGCCGAGGGCGGTGAGCGAGGCCGCGGAGGCGGTGAGCGTGAGGAAACGGCGGCGGGAGGGGTCGGGTGATCGCATCTGCCTGCCTGTTCGGTGATGGGACGGGAGAGCGCTCTCTCGGCTGTTCCTACCTCATCACCGTCGATACCGCCAGAGCCCGCCGGTTCCGGAACCGGCGGGCTCTGGGTCGGACTGTGCTCAGGCGCGCTCGGCGCGCTGCTTCACCAGGTCGTCGACGAGCTTCTCGACGTAGTCGGCGGTCTCCTCCCAGCGGGTGACCGCGACGGAGCGGATGCCCATCGCCTTGACCGGGTAGTCGTTGCCGCCCACGTCCAGGCGGTCACCCACGAAGAGCACGTTGTCGGTCTTCAGGTCCAGGTGCTCCAGCAGCTTCCGCATGCCGTACGCCTTGTCCACGCCCTTGCGGGTCACGTCGATCGAGGTCGACCCGCCGCCGCGGACCTCCAGGTCGGGCAGCTTCGCCGCGACCGCGTCCCGCAGCCGCCGCTTCTTGTCGCCGTCCGGGTCCCAGCCGTACTTCTCGGCCGGCGGGGCGGACTGCCCCAGCGCGGAGAACGTGATCTGGCTGCCCCGGTCCTCGATGATGTCGCCCCAGGTCTTCGCCTCCCACAGGCCCAGCGCCTGCGCCGACTCGGTGAGCGCGGCGACGACACGGGCCTTGTCGGCCTCGGTCAGATCCTCCGCGTAGACCTGCCGCCAGTCCCCGTCGGACCAGCGGTAGTAGCGGGTGCCGCAGGTCGGCATCAGGTGCAGCCGGTCGCGCTGCTCCTCGGTGAGGTCGAGGTGGGCGAGCACCTGCGACTGGAACTGCTCGAACCGGCCACCGGAGATGACCAGCACGTCCACCTCGGTGAGCAGGTGGCCGAGCAACTCCGCCATCCGACGATCGATCCGGGACTTGGAAATCGCCAGGGTGTCGTCGAGATCGAACGCCACCACTCGAAGATCGTTCACGAATACCTCATGTCGTCGCGGACAGGCCAGGACCTGCCAGGGTACCGACGGGTCCTGGCACCGGCCTGAGGGCCCGGCGGGTGACACGTCCCCTCGACGGAGCGTAACCCGGCGGGTCTCCGGGACGGCCCCGCTTCCCGCTCCCGGCGTCAGCGCTCCCCCGTCGACGGGATCGTCGATCGTCGACAGCGTTCGGCTGATACTTACCTTCATCGACGGAGGGGTGCCGGCCGCCGCCGCGCCCGCCGACGACATGTCCACGCTGGCGGGTTCGTCCACCTTCCCGCTGGCCGACCCGGACACCCTGCTGGCGAAGGACGGCTCCTACGTCACCTACGGCACCACAGTCGGCGCCGGGACCGGCGCGCGCTGCGGCGCGACCGGCAGGCTGTACGTACCGGTCCTGGTCCACGGCTCCGGCAACAGCGTCGGCATGGCCGACTGCGCCTCGCACGACGCGCTGCCATCCGGTCCGGGCGCCTGGGCCGTGGCGTGGCACTGGTGGAACGGCTCCGCCCACTTCCCGATAACCGGCGTCCTGACCCGCCCCTCCACCGACTTCCTCGTCTCGTAGCCGGCGTGCCGCGGCTCGGCCCCGCGGCCTGGCGCGCCTGACGACACTACTGCTCACCATGCGCTTTTGCGTGGTCACGCTGAGTTGAAGTGCTTCACGGAAAATTGCATTTGGCAAGAGATGGCACCGAAATTTTCTCGATGCGATGCATCTGCTTGTCAGGTACCCGACAGTGAATTGCCCACTCTTGTGCTAGCTGTCCGCCGGGAGGATGCTCGAACGGTCGAACGGCACTGCGTCGCCTCACACAGAGGGCGGCGCCCGGCTGCCACCGGACGCCGCATTCGACTCCACCGCTGCAACGGAAGGAGTCACGTTGACTGTAATCCCTCACGGGTCAGACTTCGAGACACCAGAGGACGAGGACGAAACCGTTGCCGAGCCGACCGACCGGCACCGGCTCATCCTGGCGTACATCAAGACGCTCAGTCCGATCATCGCCGCCGTCGTCGCCTGCATCGGGACGCTGGTGGCAGCGCTGGTCCGCTGACCCGCCGGCCTCGCGCTCCGGCTCCGGCCGGACGCGGGGCCGTCCCGCGCTGAATGGTCTGGCACACTGCGGCGATGCCGACGTTTGATCGACTCTTCGCCGAACATGTCGGCACCGGCCTGGCCCGCCAGATGGCGCTGGCCGACCTGCTCGGCGAGCGTGACTGGCAGCTCGACGTGCCCGACGGCATCGCGACGTTCGGGACCGACCTGCGGTACCGCGTCCAGCTCCTCGGCACCGAGAGCCACGACGACGGCACCTGGCTGTGGGCCTGGGCCAACGAGGCCAGCAACCTCCCGCCGGCGCTACTGCATCTGGCCGGCTGGCTTCGCGAGTACGGGCACCGCCAAGGGGTCGCCGAACTCACCGAACCCACGTTCCCGCTCCAGCGCGCCGACGGACACCGCCTCGCCCTGCTGGCGTCCGGCCTGACCGGCCGCTGCTACTACCGCGGGCCGTACGACGGCGGCGCCGTCTTCTTCCACCTCGACGACGCCCCACCGCAGATCACCGCGCCGGTCCGGCCCGAGCGGGCGCTGACCGTTCTGACGCAGGTCCTTCAGTCCTTCCCGGTGGAGCACCGCGTCGCCGTCGAGTCGTTCCTGCACCAGCAGGGGTGGCGGTTGGATCGAGCGCCGATGTCGGTGACGGCGCAGGATCGGGGCGGGTCGGTCCTGCGTATCGACTTCGACGCGATGGGTCGGGTCAGCAACCTGTCGGGAACGGTCAGCCCGTAGGCGGAATGTGGTGCCCCCGGCAGGATTCGAACCTGCGACACACGGTTTAGGAAACCGATGCTCTATCCCCTGAGCTACGAGGGCGCGAGGGCACAGTCTAGCGACCTGGGGGTGCACCTGGGGTGGCAGGGAGTGGCGCACGTTCACCCACGTCATCCGGACCCCCGTTCTCCCAGCCCAGGACCACACCCGGAGCACACGAACCCCGGCTTGCGACCGGCGGTCGGCCGCGGTGACCCGCGTTGGCACCGGTTCACCCGGGTTGGCACCCGCTGGAGAGCACACACCGCGCACATCATCGAAGATCAACGGTGTTCCGTCCGTAGGGCCCACAGTCGGGGTCCGGGATGACCTGCTGGCGGCGGCTGGAGGAGTGGAACCGGGCCGGGGTGTGGCAGCGACTGCACGAGGTGCTGCTGGCCGAGCTCCAGGCCGCCGGGAAGCTGGACTGGTCCCCGCGCCGTGATCGACCCCTCGCATGTGCGGGCCGCCAGACGCGGCCCAAAAGCGGCCCGAGCCCGGTCGACCGCGCCCGCCCAGGATCGAAGCACCACATCCTGACCGAGGGCGCCGGCATCCCCCTCGCGGTGTCACTGACCGGCGGCAACCGCCACGACGTCACCCAACTGCTGCCGCTGATCGACAAGATCCGGCCCGTGCGTGGCGGCGTGGCCGGCCGGCCCCGCCAGCGCCCCGACCAGCTGTTCGCCGACC
Organism: Micromonospora sp. CNZ297; assembly: GCF_007827625.1. NCBI lineage: Bacteria > Bacillati > Actinomycetota > Actinomycetes > Micromonosporales > Micromonosporaceae > Micromonospora > Micromonospora sp. CNZ297. The sequence continues at coordinate 234,950 of NZ_VISU01000010.1, forward strand.
GCGCCTACGACCACGACAAGTACCGCAAGGCGGTACGAGGCAAGGGCATCCGCCCGCGCATCGCCCGCCGCGGTCAACCCCACGGCTCCGGTCTCGGCGCCTTCCGCTGGGTGGTCGAGCGCACCGTCGCCTGGTACCACGGCATGAAACGGCTACGCATCCGCTGGGAACGCCGCGACGACATTCACGAAGCCTTCCTCGGCCTGGCCACCTGCATCATCACGTACCGACATGTCGTACCACTTTATTAGGACCTCTTAGTACTCCAGCCGGGGATTGTGATCACGGCTCGGTGAGGGCTTGTCGGGTGTAGTGGCTGGTCATGGCTTGGGCTTGGTGGCGTCGTCGGCGGATGG